>JAFWLR010000004.1 GCA_017510985.1 Candidatus Saccharimonadota bacterium
CGCCGGTTTGTCTCGGAAATCGCCCTTTCCATACTTTCGGTAATTAAATTGGCATACATGATCACTTTGCCCTCTTCGTGCCGCGCCGCCCGCCCAATCGTTTGAATTAGCGCTGATTCAGAACGTAAAAACCCTTCCTTATCTGCGTCTAATATGGCTACCAACGATACTTCTGGCAAATCCAACCCTTCACGTAAGAGATTGATCCCCACTAGCACATCATACACTCCTTCTCGCAAATCACGTAATATATCTCCTCGCTCCAAAGTATCAATGTCTGAGTGAATATAAGCTGTTTTTACGCTCCGTTCTTTCAGATGATCAGTTAAATCTTCCGCCATTCGCTTGGTCAAAGTCGTAATCAGCGTTCTCTGTCCCTTGGCAATGCGTTTGTCAATTTCTTCCATTAAGTCATCGATTTGTCCATCGCTAGGTCGCACTTCAATTTCTGGGTCTAGCAAGCCCGTCGGGCGAATCACTTGCTCTGCCGGCTCTGGGCTGTGCTCCAGTTCATATTCCCCCGGTGTCGCCGACACATAAATCGCTTGGTTGATGTGCTGCTGAAACTCTCCGTAGGTCAACGGGCGATTATCTAAAGCGCTCGGCAAACGAAATCCATACTCCACTAGGTTTAATTTTCGCGCGTGGTCGCCGTTGTACATTCCGCGCACTTGCGGCAAAGTCATATGCGATTCATCTACAAACAATAGCCAATCCTCCGGAAAGAAATCTAACAATGTGCTTGGCGGCTGTCCTGGCTGGCGCCCATCTAGGTGCCGGGAATAATTTTCGATACCCTTCACGAACCCCGTTTCTTTAAGCATTTCTAGGTCGTATTTCGTCCGTTGGCTAAGCCTCTGTGCTTCTAGGTATTTTTGATGTTTTTCAAAATATTTCAGCCGTTCTTCAAATTCTGCCCTTATCGTCGTTAGTGCTTTTTCTAGCTGACTTTTAGGTGTAGCATAGTGAGTATTTGGGAATAAATGTACATGATCTGGCCTTTCTCGTACTTCAAATGTGAGCGGGTCTACGATTTTCACTTCTTCCAAAGTGTCAAATCCAAATTCAAACCGATACGCATATTCTCCATTCGCTGGATACAAATCAATCGTATCCCCCATCACTCGAAAATTCCCCCGCTCAAATGCTAAGTCGTTGCGGTGGTATTGCATATTGACGAGATGGCGAATAAACTCCAGCTGTGTTAGATGATTAGGCGATGGGGTTTCGAGGGGGGTCCGGAGGCTGCTGCCTAGGTACAAGGAGGCCGAGCCCCGTGAAGACGGGCGCGAGGAATCCCGGCCCCGTGAAGCCCCATCGCTAATCACCCACGCACCGTTTATTTTCCATAACGGCAGCGACATCTCGGTATAATTCTCTGGCGAACCAATCCCATAAATACAAGATACTGAAGCCACCACAATTACATCTCGCCTTGTTAAAAGCGCTTCCGTCGCCCCGTGCCGTAGTCGATCAATTTCGTCATTAATCATCGAATCTTTTTCAATGTAAGTGTCTGTCGAGGCGATATAAGCTTCTGGCTGATAATAATCAAAGTAAGATACAAAATAATGCACTTCATTTTCCGGGAAAAACTCCCGAAACTCCGAGTATAATTGTGCTGCCAAGGTTTTATTATGCGCCAGTATCAAAGTCGGCCTCTGGGTTTTTTCAATAATATTTGCCATCGTAAAAGTTTTACCCGATCCCGTTACCCCCAAGAGTGTTTGCTCATGCACACCAGACAAAACGCCATCCGTCAGCTGCTTAATCGCTGCCGGCTGGTCCCCCATCGGCTGATATTTGGAATGTAGCTTAAACTCAGGCATACCTATACTATTATATCATGCCAAGATATTATATAATATAAACATGCAATACCTAGTCACCGTTAAACCCGGCAGTTCGCAGGATAAAATCGTCGAGATTACCCCAGCGACTGATACTATTCCCGGCGAGCTTGTTGTCTATCTTCGTGCCAAACCCCACGACGGCGAAGCCAACACCGCACTGATTAAAATACTTTCCAAACATTTCAAAGTCGGAAAAACCGCCATCGCTATTACCCGCGGCCATAAATCTCGCATCAAAACCATCGAATTTACCCCCAAACTTTATAAAGCTTAAAACCAAAATTTAAAGATTTTGGAAAGTAAAATTAAGCATCCGCAGAACGTTTCATTAGTGGGAACGGCACGGCTTCACGGCCCGAAACCCCTTCTAATAGCCAGAAATTTCGTTCCGAATTTCCCCACCCGCACGCCGGCGGCATCCCGTATTCTAGCATTTCCACAAAATCACGATCCATCATTTGCGCTTCTTCGTCCCCCGCGTCGCGTGCCGCCTGCTGCTCTTCAAATCGCGCCAACTGGTCCAAAGGATCATTTAGCTCCGAAAACCCATTTCCCATCTCTGTTCCTGCGATAATCGGGTGGAACCGCTCGGTTACCAACGGATTACTAGATGACTTCTTTGCTAGTGGCGACAAAGATAACGGTTCTTCTATTAACCAGTACGGCCCAGCTGAAGTTTTTCGAATCAACTTCCAGGCATCATCAATTAAATGCGGCGTAGTAGTATTTTCCAGCTTTTTCATAAAGTCTTCGCGAGACAAATCTTTCGCCTCCCAATTTTCTAGCAATACTCGGATTAACTGCTCTCGGTTCGGATTAAATACGTCTATCCCAAATTTATCCATTAACAAATCTGCATATTTTACCCGTGGCCATTCGCAATCTAAATCAATCTCAAACCCTCCTACGTTAAACTGCAATGTCCCCCAGGTTTGCAAACACACATATTTAATCATTTCCTCGTAAAATTTCATTCCATCTTCATAATTTTCGTATGCGGCATAGGCCTCAAACGCAATATGCTCCGGCAAATGTTCATCATCTACCCCTTCATTCCGAAATCTCGGTCCAATATCATATACTTTCTCAAAACCGCCTCCGAGTAACCGCTTCAAAGGTAATTCATGCGAAATCCTAAGATAAAAATCTTCGTCTAGTGCATTCATATGGGTAGTAAACGGCGTCGCATCTGCCCCGCCCGTGGTATGCTCTAATACTGGAATATTTATTTCCACATAACCGTGCGCATTCATAAAATCCCGCGTCGCCTGCCAAAATCGCGACCGTCGTATCAATCTCTCTCGTACTTCTGGGTTCACATTCATATCTACATACCGCCGCCGATAACGTTCTTCCTTATTAGTAAATTTTTCTGGCAAGGGTCGCAAACTTTTAGTTAATAAGCGTACGTAATCCGCAAACACCGAGATTTCACCTGTTTGCGTCTTATCTACTACGCCTCTAGCTTCAATAAAATCCCCCACATCTAGTAATTTTATTTCTTTGGCGCCCAGCATTCTCTCGTGTACTTCTCCTGTCGCGCGCATAAAGACTTGTACTTCGCCTGTAATATCTCGTACTTTGATGAATACTAACTTCCCAAACGACCGAATCGTCGTAATCCGCCCAGCAATACAGACTTCCTGACCCTGTTTTTCGTCAAAATTATCTACTATCTCAGCAATCCGCGTATCCCGCTCTGACTTGGCCGGATACGGGTCAATCCCTCGCGCTCGAATTTCCTCTAATTTCCGCAGTCTTTCGTTTCTATAATCATCAAGTATCATAGGGTAATTATATCATACAAGCCACAAAAAAGCACCCCAGTAGTCCCAAGGGGTGCTTTTCGTTACTTTATCTCTATAATCTTCGTTTTTTTGCCATTAAACTCAAAATCATCTCCAATCTTATGCCCCATCAGGGCTTTTCCAATTGGTGATTCATTGGATATTTTCCCTTCTAGTGGATTTGCCTCAGTCGGACCAACTAACGTATATTCCATTTTTTTGCCCCCCAGCGTCAAAGTTACCGTTACCCCCAGCGTCACCTTGTCCTTCTTACCGCCCCTAATCACCTTAGCATTTTTCAAAATTTCTTGAATCTCTGCGATTCGGTTTTCTGCCACCTTTTGTTCATTCCGTGCCGAGCTATATTCCTCATTTTCCGATAAATCACCAAAAGACCGCGCCGTTGCAATCTTTTCTGCGATCATCGGCCGCCCCTTAATCAATTCATCCAACTCTTTTTCTAAATCTTTCTTACCCTCAGGGGTTAAACTTATACTTTTCTTAATCATAATTACTCCCACTTGCTAATATAACACTATAGAGTTTAGCCTATTAGTTAGCAGTTGTCAAGCCTTTTTATCAAAAACCAAAATCATTCATCAATTTTAGTTAAACAGTTTTTCGATTTTCACTAGGGATGTTTCCCCAGTCAGTCGTTCCGTCACCTCCGCCGACCCAGCCCCTAAAGTTTTATCCGAAATCACTACTCGGTAAGGTATTCCCATTAGTTCCGCATCGGCAAATTTCTCACCCACGCGCAAATCCCGATCATCAAATAAAATCTCGTCTTCATGCCCAGTATACAGCTCTTCCGCTCGCTTCAAACCAGCTTCACCAATCCCTACCAGATAGTACTTAAACGGTGCTACCATCTCTGGCCAAACCAACCCTTTTTCATCCGCGTATTTTTCGGCAATTACCCCCATTAGCCGTGACACCCCTATTCCGTAACACCCCATATACACAGTTTGCTGTTTATTGTCCTCGTCCACAAATTTCAGCCCTAGCGGCTCAGAGTACTTAAACTTTAGTTTGAAGATATTCCCCACTTCCGCCCCCGTATCCTCTGTAAAATCAGCTCGGTCAGCCCCAAATTCCTTCAATACTTCATCCTCGAACACTTCTTTATTTAATACCAGCGATTTATCAGCATTATAGTATACTGTATCTTCCCCTACCGGTAACAGTGTTTGATACTCATGCGAGAATTTTGAGAAAATCCCCCCGCTCGCAAAAGTCTTATAAGTTGAGTCGCCCAGTCCCACGCGCTCAAAAATCCGTGCATATGCCTCTTCTACCTTTGTATAAAACTTGTCCAAATCCTCTTCTTGAGTGTGAAAACTATACAGATCTTTCATCAGAAACTCTCGCCCCCGTAAAATCCCTGATTTTGCCCTTAGCTCATTCCGAAATTTATTCTGGAACTGATACACCGAAAACGGCAAATCTTTGTAGCTTGTCACGTATTTTCTCATCATATTTACCATCGGCTCTTCGTGCGTCGGAGCTAGCCCTAGTATTCCACCGCCAGATAGCTCAGTCTTAAACCAAATATCCACTTCTTGATCAGAAAATCGTCCGGTCTTTTCCCAAATTTCCGCATTTTGCAGGGCAGACATCAATACCTCTTCGCACCCCAGTTTATTCAGTTCGTCCCGAATAATATTTTCCAAGTTATTAATCACTCTTAAACCCAGCGGCAAATAATCATACACTCCTGCCATCTCTTTATGGATATACCCCGCCCTAGTTAAAAGCGCACCATTTTTCGCCGTTTCATCTTTCGGCGCTTCGCGCAAAGTTTTGATAAAAGTCTGTGATAATCTCATGCCCCTATTATATCACATTTAGTTTATAGGGGGGGGTGACAGCGCAGCTAGAAATTTGTAATGCTATTAGAATCGCTCAACGCCACTCCCTCAGCCCCTTATGCTTGACTTTTTTGAAGTTTAATGATAATATATATACATAGGTAGGGGCTAGTTTTTTAATAGAAAGGGGTAGCCTAAATGAAGCTCAGAATCGGCAAAAAGGTGTTCCTGCAGGGATACGACATCCATGCGCTTAGTTCCAAAATTGACTGTACATTGCAGTCAGTTCTTGATGAAGCGCTCGGATGCGAAGTGCCCATTTTCGCTCTCGAGGATGATTACGAATTTAGGTTCGTGGTTCAACAGCCTGAGAACGTCCAATGGTTGTTGGATCAAGATTATATTCTTGACCTCGACACGTACGGCCAAATACCCATCGAGCAGTTAAAAATCCTTCTCGAGGATATTTACGAATGGCATGACGCCGAAGTCAAAGCCTACAATCGAGAAGTCGATAGAATGCGGCACCACGCATTCTATCGTAACTCCCTCTACCGGTATAGGCATTATCGGCGTGGTCAGAGGCTGCATAAGCGAGAACATAGGTGTCGTTCTCTTGAGCTGATGATCGATTATCTCGAAGGTCAAATCAAATTTGACCTTCCAGATCAAGAAACGACCTCACCAGTTGATCAAGAACTCAACAAAGAGCCGAAGGTGGTGGATTTAACTAATCTACCAAAAATCTAACCCCCCTGCACCTTGGTCAAGCGCTCCATTCCTGGGGCGCTTTTCCACGTTTTTATCCTATTCCTAGTACGTACAACATATAAAATGCTATCCCGTTTTTTAGCATATGCAGTAAAATCCCTGCGTAAATCGTCCCGGTTATTTCTCTTAAACCACATAACACTACTGACAATGCAAATACATTCACCCCCACATTCCATTGCATATGTATTAGACCGAATAGCAAAGACACCAGCAAAATCGTTATCACCATTCCCGTTAGATTGGACGTCTTCTCAGACAATTTTATTCGCAATTTTCTATATAGCCACCCCCGGAAGATAATTTCTTCTGCTATCGGCGCTATCACTACCAATGTAATAAACGCTACCACTCGGTCCAGCCCAGAATTTAGTACATTAAACCCAACGTCCTGGGACTGATCAGCTACCTCTGCAAACCACGGGAAAAACATAAACAGCGCCGTCAGTCCTGCTGCTAACATTAGATAAACTATAAATCCCACCAGTGATAGACCAATATCTGTCCAAGTTGGCCACCCCCGTAGCCCCAGCTCCGTACGTCCCATTGCTTTTGGCGTAGTTTTATTGTTGATGGTTTTAATTTTGCCGTCTTTATGTTTATTTACTAGTTTAAATGCTACCGATATTTTTGGCGGCACCAATATTACTAGTACTAACGCCAAGAGATAAGATGAAGCCGAAAACACCGCTGTCCATACTGGTTGTACAAAAGTTTCCGCCCCCAGAATCCATATCATCAAATGACCTACGACAAGCTGCGCTACTACCACCGATGCCCCCACCCACACCAATAACGCCAAAATATCTAATACAACCTTCCACCATGCTACATTCTTTGTCTTGGTTTTATCTACCTCTGTTTTCGGAGTTTTAGTACGCGCTTTATTTTGTGGCTTTTTGGCCGATAAATCTACCTTATCCGCCATTCGCTATCCTTACGATATCTAGAATTGTCACTATAAAGATGAGAGCTAGAAGTACCATCATTGCCCGAGACACAATTTTTTCCTCCGTCTCTTTGGGCAATTCTTTTTTCCGTAATTTGTAAATCGTAATGAGTAACCATCTTCCTCCGTCTAAGGCCGGAATCGGTAGCACATTCATACATGCAAGTGATACCGAAATTAGTGCCGCTAGAAATGCTAGATTGGATGGCCCCGCTGCCGTAAAAGCTGGGAATAACTGCCCCACTATTCCTACTGGCCCGGCTACCGAATCCCCTACCGATTCAATCGCTTCTTGTCCACTCTCTCTAGCGTTTTCGTCAAAACTAAACTGTTGTGCTACCCCAGATATCAAATTCCCTAGCATAATTCCTACCCCTTTAAACGTTTCGCCAGTGAGTTGTGCTGTTAGCCCCACCCCCACCACTGGTGCCGACCAAGTAGAATAAGAAATTGATTGCGTGCTTGCCATCGCCACCCCTAGCAGATATTCTGAACCTTCCGGATTTAATTTAATGTCTGTATTAAATTTTTCATTATAAGTTGACGTTTTGCCATCCTCCCCTGGCGTACATTCCGTTGTCTTATCCCCCGTACATTCTGTCTTTCGCTCTATCGTATAGGTCACTTCTTCTCCTGCGTGGGTACTATTAAACTTATTAATTTCACTAGCGTATTTTACCTCTGTACCACCCACCGCAACAATATAATCACCTACCTCTATTCCTGCTCGGCTCGCCGGCGAATCTTCCGCCACGCTGGTCACCTGCACCGGCACAAAATCTGTCCGCGTATCTACGGGCACCGTAAATTGCCCCGTGAGAAACTCTGGCATTCCTACCCACGCCAAAATCGTAAAAATGATAATCGCTGTTAGCCAGTTCATTGCTACTCCAGCAAACAGAATTTTGGTTTTAGCCCAGTAGCTTGCTGCACCAAAAGTCCCTTTTCTTTTATCTGCCGCCGATTCACCATCCATTTGACAAAACCCACCAATCGGCAGCCAGTTGAGGCTAAAGACTAAGCCCTCTTGTGGTTTTTTCCAATCTTTGCGTGGTAAGCGTTTCCATTTTTTAGTTTTAGGGTCTTTAACCCAGGCTATCGCTCGCGGCGGAAAACAAATCCCAAATTCCAGTACCTTTACCCCATTTCTTCTAGCTGCAATGAAATGTCCAAACTCATGCAGAGTCACCAATGTCATTAAGACCAACAACCCCACAATCACACCTACAAATATATCCATAAATACCATTATAACACACCATATTAGTCATAAGCAAAAATTAAAAACGGAATTCATTTCATTTTTTAAACCAGTTTTCTATTACTGATTTTTTCAAAAAGAAAGGTTAAAGATTATTTTCCAAATCTCCGGTTACGTTTTTCAAATTCTCTGACGATCTCTTCAATATCTGCGGCTTCCATAGTTGGAAAATATTTTTGTATAAACATTAGTTCTGCATAAGCTCCCCGCCATAGCATAAAGCCGGAAATCCGCTGCTCACCACTCGTTCTTACAATCATATCTACATCTGGTACTTCTGGGTGGTAAACGTGCTTGCGAATCGTCTCGGGAGTAATTTCGCCCTCGATCTCACCAGCAATCGTTGCCGCATCGGCAATTTCTTGCTCTCCTCCGTAATTAAAGCAAAAACAAGCTGTAATTCCTGTACATTCAGCAGTCATCTTTTCCGCTGCTTCGAGTGTACTTACCAGTTTGGGCGATAGTCTATCTTTTGTCCCCAGAATCAAAAGCCGTCCATTTTTCTGCACCATTTTTTCGGCTAACTTCGGAATCCGAGTTTCGGCTATTTTCATTAAGTATGCCACTTCTGCCTTACTCCGACCCCAATTTTCGGTACTAAAGACGTAAAAGGTAATATATGATATTCCAGCCTCCATCGCCGCATCAATCAACGGCTCTACTACATCCACTCCCTTTCTATGTCCTTCAATAGAAGGCAGCCCCTGTTCTTTCGCCCAGCGGCGGTTTCCGTCGGCGATAATTCCTAAATGTTTCAAATTCATATTGCTACAACTTCATTATGTCCTCAGACTTAAGTTTAAATTCGGCCTCAATTTTATCGTGAAATTCTTTGGTCAAATCATCAATATCCTTTTCGGCTCGCTTTTTTGCATCCTCGCCCATTTCGCTGGCTGTCTTGATTGCCTTGCGGGCATCTTCGCGTACATTTCTGAGAGCCACCTTGGCCTCTTCTACCTTTGCTGAAGCATTTTTCACGATCTCTTTACGCCGCTCTTCAGTGAGAGCCGGAATCGGCACTCTAATCACGCGTCCATCGTCTGCTGGGTTTAGTCCCAGCGATTGGCCTGCTCGGATCGCCGCCGCAATTGCCTGAATATTTGCCGGGTCAAATGGTGTAATTACAAGCAAAGTCGCATCTGTTGCGGTAATATTTGCCGTTTGGTTCAACGGCATCAATTGTCCATAAACCTCTACCTTAATTCCTGATAGCATATCCGGGTGTGCCCGCCCCGTTCGTACCTTCTTCATTTCATTTTTAAACCGGTCCACAATCGCTTCCATTTTTTTCCGGTCATCCTTGGTATCAAACATATCTGCTCCTTAATTATACATCTATTATATCATAGATAAACAAAAATCTGGCTATTGTTAGCCAGATTTTATAATTACCCTTCGATTTTTTCAGCCTCTTTGGCGGCCTTTTTCTCGGCTTCCTTAGCGGCTTTTTTAGCTTTATTTTCTAGGGCTTCTTTTAGCTTCTTGGCCTTCTCTGCTCGGGCTTTAAAGCGATCTACCCGACCTTCGGTGTCGATAATCTTTTCTTCGCCAGTAAAGAACGGATGGCTTTTGGAAGAAATCTGAATCTTCACTAAAGGATATTCTTTGCCATCTTCCCATTTGATAGTTTCTTCGCTCTTGGCTGTCGATTTGGTCAAGAAAGAAAATCCTGCCGCCTCATCCGAGAATACGACCTCGCGGTAATCTTTAGGGTGTAATTCTTGTTTACTCATAATTACCCCCCATTATATCAGATAAATTCTAAAAAGTAAAGGCCAATCACTTCACCTGTTATCATCGTGTTGCATAGATAGCCTTCAAGAAAAAGGGCAGGCCGTAGCCTGCCCCGTAGATAGCCTTCCCTCTATCCGCTACAAGATGGCATCAATGTCGGTTACGATTTCGTCAATAAAGCCCAGCCTCAAAGCGTCTTCGGCGAGCATATAAAACTCGTCGCGCTCGTGCGCGATATAGCTTTCCTCGGTCATCTTGCTATGCTTCAAGACGTGTGTTTTTACGACCGCATTATTAAAACGTTCCTCAAACTTTAGCCGATCTTGCACTTTGTTGGTCGAGCCAAAAACTCCCGAATTCCCGTCATGCAATAAAAACGTCATGTTGGGTAACGAGAACCTTTTGTGTCCTGTGATACCAATCAAGAACGCCATTGAACACCATTGTCCTACATTGATCGTATAGATCGGAGTTTTTGATAACTCAATGGCTTCCACTAGTGCGAATCCTTCAATTAATTCACCTCCCGGTGAATTAATATAGAGTCGGATTGGTTCACGTTCTTCTGGCGACAATCCTGCGTCTTCGCGATTGATCCAAAGAATACTTTCAACCAACCGCGAAGTCATCGAGACGCTCGTACAAAGGCCCCTTTCTTCGTAATCTATCGACTCGATCATGCCATAAAGATACAACCTCCTGTCCCCCACGCCCCTCAAGCGTTCAAACTCTTCAAGGTCAGTCCCTATGTTGACCTTGAACTTTGCCGGTATTGTTGCTAGCATACCAGACATTTATACCACCTCCTTGTTAATCTGCCTGCCCACTAATTTCCATATTCTACCCTAATTTATTTCTTTTTGCAAGCGCTACCATTTTCCTCATCATCCCACACTTGCATTTTTCCAGAATTTGTGCTACAATGAAAACAGATATTAATTTAACGAAACAATCTCTGGGAGGTTTCCTAACTATATATCATATAGCGCAGTTTCCTAGAGACAAAGAGAAAGGAAATCATCATGGCAGTAGATGTCGATATGAAAGCTCTGCTTGAATCTGGCGCCCATTTTGGTCACAAAACTAGCCGCTGGCACCCCAAAATGGCCCCCTACATTCATAGCAAGCGCCAAGATGCGCATATTATTAACCTAGAAAAAACCGTCGAGGCTCTCGAGCTGGCTTTACCTCAGCTCACCGAGATAGCTAAATCCGGCAAGAAAATCCTCTTCGTCGGCACCAAGAAGCAAATGAAAGACGCTGTCAAAGAAGCCGCCGAATCGGTTGACATGCCCTACGTTACCGTGCGTTGGGTTGGCGGTACTCTTACTAATGTTGATACCGTTAACCGCCAGATTAAGAAGCTCAAAGATCTAGAACGCCGCATGAATTCTGGCGAACTAGAAAATCGTTACTCTAAGCTAGAGGTTCAAAGATTTCAAGAGGAAATCGATTTGCTTAACGAGCGCTACGGTGGCATCAAGGATATGACTGAGCAGCCCGCCGCTCTCTTCATTGTCGATGCTAACGAAGAGAAAAACGCAATTAAAGAAGCTAACATCTTGAACATTCCTGTTTTTGCCATGGTGGACACCAATGTGGATCCTACCCTGATCAAGCATGTTATTCCTGCGAATGATGACTCTATCAAGGCTACCAAGTTAATTTTGGGTTACGTTACTGAGGCTATTAAAGCCGGCAAAAAATAATAATCAATAATAGGAGGCAATTATGGCAGACAAACAGCCAGAAATCACCATTGAACAAATCAAAAAATTAAAAGAACTTTCCGGGGTCGGTTTGACTGACGCCAAAAAAGCCCTCGTCGAAGCCAAGGGCGATTTTGACAAAGCTCTTGAAGCTATGCGTAAGAAAGGTCTCACCAAAGCCGAAAAGCGCGGCGACCGCGAAACTCGCGAAGGTTTGATTGATGCCTACATCCATGATGGCCGCCTCGGTGCTATTGTAGAAGTCAACTGCGAAACTAGCTTTGTAGCTAAAACCGACGAGTTCAAGACTTTGGCTCACCAAATCGCAATGCAAGTCGCTTCCATGAATCCCCTCTACGTGTCCGAGGATGATATTCCTGAAGCTGACCGCAAAGCTAAATTAAAAGAGCTCGAAGCCAACTTCAAAGGCCCCGAAAATATGAAAGACCAGATTTTAGAAGGTCAAATAAAAAAGGCCTTTGCCGATAAGGTCCTTATGAACCAGCCATACATCTTGGACGACTCCAAGACTGTAGCCGAGTTTATCAAGGAAGCTATTGCCAAAACCGGTGAGAACATCACTGTTCGTCAATTCAAACGTATTGAGCTCGGCGTTACGGAGTAAAACAAACCAGGCTTGGACGCCCTCGCAGTTTTAAGCGTCCAAGCCTTTGTAGAGTATGTTTATCGGCTTATTTACGTTTATTTCGTACGATAAATGTCGCTCCTGCCACTGCTACAATGCCAAATACCACTAGCCCGGTCACTAAGTAATCTGTGCTAGAAATATTCAGATTTTGGAACAAACCACCCGTATTTGGTGTCGGCACCGGCTCATTTTCGAAGTTTACATACATTATATAAGGTAAATATATAATATTTCCCTCTGCATCGTACGCTGTTGCCGTAATTTTGTAAGTTCCGTCTTCCAATCCATATTTCGCAAAGTCTAGCGAAATTGTAGTTTTATCTAACGGCACCGGCAACTCTACTGGCGATAATCCCGTAATCAAATTCCCATCCGCGTCATATACGTTCAAAATAATCTCGGTAATGTCTTCATTCGTCTTATCATAATCTAGGTTTACATCCACATTCCAAGTGTCCTTATTTTGTGTTGCCGCCCCTACTACTGGATAATATCCAAATTCAGCTACGTCTTCGCTATACAACCCATTAATTCCATCGCCCCTTGCGGTTATTTTATATTCACCATACCCATAATCATAGTTTGGATCTTCTAAACTTGGTCCGTAACTATTTAAGTTTAGCACATTTGATCCATCGCCCGGATTATAATCTGCAAAAATCTTATCTATTAAATATGGGCACGAATCTGGGTTGTTTGGGTCATAAGGAATATCCGGATTAGCACATGAATTTATATCGTACACGTTCCCGTTTCTATCCGTATATTCTAATGTTATTCTTACCCACTCTACATTTTCGTAGGTATAAGCGACAGTCTGGTTCGGATCTAGAAATTCCGAATCGTCTGCCGGGCTGGTTAGTGTTACGTTTACATCCGTACTCACTACCCGTACTGATATTGTATCGGTCACCGATGTGACGTCAGTTGCTGCCGCCTCTGGCCCCGGTAAATTTGCTGCGAAGAAAGTTGTCGCAACAACCGCACCAAGTCCTACCAGACCCAATGCACGTTTGTATGTCTTTTTCATACTCTACACTCTCTTTTTATGTTTAATATTTGTTTTGGTTTTGCAAAGCCCCACTCGCATCTGGGTGCCGGCTAGACAGCCAATCTAGAACGGCGCGCTTTGCGCTTCCTAACCCCTATTATAATCGATACAATTATAATTGTCAAGACTATTATGGTTAAAATTACCACAATTGGATTAATTAAGAAAAAAACTCGTTCAATCGTCTCTGTATTTTCGCCAGCCGTTACTGTCCAAGTCACTTTATAAATCCCAAAATCCGGAGTTTCCGTCCATTCATCTGATACTACTCGCTCGGATTCTGGAATAATCGATGGTAAATTACCATTTTCTGGCGTTTCATAAGAACTAAAACCAATAATTGGTTCTACTTTTAATTTACCTCGCGCAAAGAAATCTACGTTGCCGGTATTTTTGACCTTAGCTGAACCATAAAAATTGTTGTTAGTAACTTGAATTTCCCCCGACTCTAGCATGGTACCACCAGTTTTAGTACCTTGCCCAATTTCCATCCCGGAAATTTCAGAAGCAATTATGGTCTCACCTTCTGTAGAATGTCCATATACTACCATTCCTGCACTGGCTTCGGTATGAATCCCATTAGCATTAATATTGCCAGACACTGTCTGAACAAAAATTACCGCATATTGCCCCCCAGCTGGGATATTGCTCGGGGTAGTAATCTTGTAGTCAATATTTAGCGACTCGCCCGCTGGGATTTTAAAACTAGGTCGCTCTACATATTCCTCGTCTTTGTTTTTGATTGTGATCCAACGTGAAAGTTGGGTAAAATTATTTTGGTTATTAAAACCTAGATTGTAAGTACCGTCCTCCTCTGAGTAAACATAAGAATATGGTGCCGCATAGGCCTCTACTTTCATTTCTTCCGAGCCGTCGTTGGTTACGGTTAAAGTACCATCATAAGTGGAGTTAGAGCTAATTTGTAATGTTCGGCTAACCGGCATCAAAGTTAGACTAGTTTTTGGAGTTTCCGCCGTTTCGGAACTTTCGGTATTATTGTCGCCTTCTTCTGCATAGGTGTTAACTGCTAAAAATCCAAACCCTAACACTGCAATCATACTTGCCAGGATGATACTAGTAACAGATTTTCTCATTTACCTCCTCTACTTTATTATATTCATTATAACACATATTTTGTATTTTGAGTCCAATTTTCGTCAAAATGTGATATAATTAGTGCAGGTTCAAGCGCGCGTGGTGGAATTGGTAGACACGCTACCTTGAGGTGGTAGTGGCCACATTTACGGCTGTGCTGGTTCAAGTCCAGTCGCGCGCACCACGACCCTACGGGGTCTTATTTTTTGTGGTTTTATTTGCTGCCCAATCAATCACGTCTGAGAATCGGTCAATCGCCGTTACTAGTCGCACATTATTATTAAAAGTTCGTACATTTTTATTATAATAATAAGTCAAATTTGGCCGATATAGACCAATCGCTGGCACATCATTCACCCAATATTCTAGGAACATCTCGTATTTTTTAGTTCTAAGACCAATATCCATTGTGTCTCTAGCTCCCAATAACAAATCATCTACTAGTGCGTTTTTGTAATTTGATAAATTCAGCCCCGTACTTGCTGCTTGCGAAGAATGGTAATACGGCAACAAATCTGGGTCCGCCCCTAGCTCAATCTCGTACACCAAAATATCGTAGCTTCGCTTAGACACTACATTATTAATAAATTCTTGATTTTCCTCATATACCGACACGTTAACTTCGAACCCTAGCGCCCTCAAATCTTCCGCGAGCTGTTGCGTTACATTTGGCAAAAACCCCGCATTAACCGTAGCCACGTCCAGATGGATCGTCTCTCCGCCGCTCAAATCTGCTATCTTTGCTTTGGCCGCTTCAAAATCTTGCCCTGCTAGCTCCGGGTAATTCGTAATTTTAATCTGTGCGTCTATTAACGGATAATCTAATGCCACCACCTCTGGCACCAGATCACGGATCTTAGCCAAATCTATTCCCTGGCGAATAGCTGTTCGCATCTCGGTATTATTTACTGATTTTTTAGCCATATTGAAAAACACAAACGCCCCCGAATTTAGGCTTGAATTTCGTTCATTAAATTGTCCCGCAGTGATATACTCTGCGTCCGCCCCCGAAAGCTCCGCCGTCGCCGTTACCATGCCAGCATTCACTGCACCTATCACATCCCCCCTAATATTATAAGTATGCACTGCAAAATTATTCAGCAGTGGCCGCCCCAAGTAATAATTGTCATTGGCGGACAAATAGTATATCTTTTCGCCATTTGCTCCTCCCGACTGCACTGCATTAAAGGTGAATGCCCCCGAAGTCACCGGTGAATTAGAAAAACTATTTTCAATCAAAGTTTTTGGATCAGTGTCACCCAGAATGTGCTTTGGCACCACCGGTATATTTAGTGCCGAAATAAAATCCGCATACGCCGACGGCAAATCAAATACAATCGCCCCCTCCTCGTTAATTGATATTTTTACGTTGGCCAAATTAGCCCCATAGATCGTGTTTACTGCTGGATTTTGAATTAACTTAGTGGTAAAAATCACATCCTCGTTAGTAATTGGTTCGCCGTCTGACCATTTCAGATTATCCCTTAATTTCACGGTCCACTTTTGCCCATCCTCACTAGCGATAATTGATTCGGCTAGTTGGTTGCCTGGGTGCCCCGAATAATCAATTGTCGATATAGTCATAAACATCAACTTGCTCAACACCTTTTCGCTATTCGTAGTAGCAAAAAGCGGGTTCATTGAGTTGACTTCACCAATTGTGGCTTCCGTGTAAGTCCCGCCCGTAGTATAAACATCTTCCGCATAAGAATCCCCAAACCAAAAGGCTTGGGCTAGAGCCAACATAATTAGCGCCACCGCTAGTAAAGACCATTCCAGTACCAATAGTCGTACATTCCGAATATGTGAAATCCGTTCAATCAAATTTTTTCGCACGCGCTCATTCCCTCGCTCGTTTGCCTTTATTGAGGCGCGCGAAAGTTTTCGTATTAGCCTTTGCCCACGCTTTTTTAATGAATTTGTCATATTATGTAGGTATAATTAATAGTCCTAAAATCGAAACCGCAAAAATTACTGAAGTAATAATAGTAGTGACAAATAATGATTTCTCTAATCCTCGCCTAGTGGTGTATAGTTCGCTTGAACTCCCAAACCCAGCCCCGAGTGAAGCTCCGCGCTGTTGTAGTAAAATCAAAATCACCGTCAAAATCGCCGTAATAAACACTACTACCTGTAGAAAGCTTCCTAAATCCATAAAATAAATAACTCCTACCCCTATTTTAGCATACTTTTTCGCTTCAGTAAAGTGTGGTAGGTAATTGCGAACCGATGCGCCTCCTCGTCCACCCGTGCAATCAGCCGAGCAATATGTGAACTGCTCGATAAAGGTATTATTGTATTATTAAAAATAATTTTAACGCCAGATGATTTGCTATGGTTGCCAGATTTATCTCTACCAATCACTGGCATATTATACGGCTCCACCAGTGGCAATACCGCGTTTACTTGTGTCAAACCTCCGTCTAAAATTATCAAATCTGGATATTCCCATTCTTTGTGTTTAAGTCTTCGCGTTATTACCTCTATCATGCTTTTCAAATCATCATTTGTGCTAGTACGAATTTTGAATTTCCGATATTCATTCCGTGCCGCCGTCCCGTTGATGAATACTACCATGCTTCCCACTGTATCCTTACCAGATTGGTGCGAAATGTCATATCCTTCGATCCTCCGTGGTGGTTTTTCTAACCCTAGCAGTTCCTGCAATTGTCTCAGTGCTTGGTCACTTGAAATATCCAAAAACTCTTTATCACTAAACACAATTTTACGTTTGATTTCCTTCAGTCCCCGTATTTGGTCGCGTGCTTCTGCTGCCAATTCATAGTTTCCTTCTGTCGCTGCTTTGTGCATGGTTTTTTCTAAGTCTTTTAGTAATTTTTCTTTGCCTCCTTCGAGGTAGCGAATCAACTTGCGTAAATTTCGTTTATAATCTTTCGGTGTACATTTGCCAATTTCTATCCCAGGAGTTAGTCCTAAATCAGTATCCAAAGTTTTGCGCTTCGTATAAGGTTTAATATAATACGGGAATACCCGCCTTAAAAGCCGCACCGCTTTTTCTACTGCTGTTTTTCCATAGAACGGCCCTATGTAAGTCGCCCCATCATCTATCGGGTTGCGCGTAAAACTTACATATGGTACTTCGGATTTCATATCAATCCGTACATAACTCACCGATTTATCGTCCCGGAGCAAAATATTCCACTTTGGCTTATAACGTTTAATCATTTCCGATTCCAAAAACAGTGCATCCATCTCGGTATCTACCACTATCCAATCCGTATCTGCAATTTCCTTCACCAGTGCTTCGGTTTTGGGGTCTTTGGCGGATTTTTGAAAATACTGCCGCACTCGGTTTTTTAATACTGCCGCTTTACCCACATAAATAATTTCCCCAGCTACATTTTTATGGAAATAGACCCCCGGGTCCACCGGGAGCTTAGATAATTTTTGTTTCAATACCTCATCCATACCCTAATTATAGCACATTTTAGTAAAAAATGCAAGGTTTACCCCTGTTACTGTGTTTCTACAGATTCATTAGGTCTTGTAGTTTCTGTGGTCTCGCTAGCCTCCGTAGTTTCTGCAGCTTCTACATTTTCCGCAGTATTAGTATTCTCAGTATTATCCCAATTTTGATATTCCACCGGCTCCGGTACATTTACTGTGTCCAAATAAGCAAAATTAAAATCAATTGTCACAGTAGCTTCCAATCTATCGTCACAATCTTCCGTACACTCTGTCCCCTCCGTACAGCAGGTAGATACTAGTCCCATCGTTGAGTAGAGCCGCGTAAAGTTGTTGTTTTCATCTACCTCTACATAAACATCTGGTAGTTTTTGCACCGCTGCCGTCAACTTGTCCGCCTTATTCTCATAGCTTTTATATCCGAGACAAGAAGTTAAATTGCTTACCGCCACTGAATTTTCCGTTTCTTGTACAAAATTCCTGAAATTCTCTTCGTCAACTACTATTTTATAAATCGGACTACGTACGCTTTCCACTGCTAAATTTTTATCGGTTGAGGTAATGAACGGGTAGTTAAGATACGAGCCTGAAAGAATGTTGCCAATACCATTATTGGCATCAATTATAAACTTAGCTGCACAGGTTAGTTCATTGCGTTCAACCACACTGCTGTCAAATACTGTCCCTAAATCATTTATTGGCACTTTTATCCATGTTCCCTCTTTGGTACGTATGTTCTTAAACGCTCCCTCTAGAATCATCTGGACCTTTTCTTTGTTTGTTGTAGTTTCATCTTGCGTCGTTTCCTTGTTTTTAACCTCATTTTCTATTGGTTGAGATTGTGTATTTGCCGCAACACCTTGTTTAGCCCATAAGCTATCATCCAACAAATCTGTAATACCATCTATTTTCAAAAACATTTCCCCATTTGCCGCATAGATTTCGCTTAGTTCTGCCGAGGCGCTTTTACCGTCCTTTGAATTTACGGTCAAAGTGGCCATTCCTGAATTCACCCAAGCTTTGGTCGACACTTCAGCGTCAATTTGTAATTTGAAATTAGCGACCGGCGAATTACTTTCACTCATATCCACTGTCACTGCTCCATTTACTGCTATATTCTCCGGTGCTTCACCACTTGCTATTTTTTCCATCGCCACTGCCACTGGGTCACTCTTATTGATATTCATAAAAATCAAGGTCGCTAGCACTGCGCAGCCAATCGCCAAAAAAATCAAAATCAACGTAAAAACAATTAAAACTTTTCTTTTCCTGCTTTTAGGCTTGGAGGTAATCGGAGCTGGCATTTTTTGCATCGGGCGATAGGCTGGATCATTCTGCGTCGGAGCGCCACTAATATCGGTAATCACTCCCATCATATTTGGTGCTTCAGGACTTTGCGGCATTGGCGTAGGTGTAGGTGTGACTGTTGGCGCAGACATAGGCATTGGCGTTGGTGTAGATGCGGCTGTTGGTATAGGCTTAGACGTAGGTGTGACTGTTGGCGCAGGCATAGGTGTAGGTTTAGGCGTAGGTTTAGATACAAGCTTAGGCGTAGGCTTGGGTTCAGGCTTAGATGTAGGTTCAGGTGCAATATAAGGCTCTGCATTATTCGCAAAACTAGATTGTACCACATCTATCGTTTGCACTGGTGTGATCGTCCCTGCTGGTCTTGTCGCAGGATTCACCTTCACTTTAATAGGTACTATTTCTTCTATCGACGTAGCTGTTTTTTCCACACCAACTGACTTTATTGGCTTATCCATCGGACTTTCAGTCGTCTTTGTAGATTCAATCTTTTCTGGTGTACCAAAATTCCCCAGTACTTTTTCTGCATTTGGATTCAAAGGATTTGGCGTTCCTTCGGGTTTTTGTTCCATCCCACTCCTTAATTAATAATTTCTTATGCTTATTTTAGCACAAGTTTTTTATTTTTGCTATAATAAAATTATGGAAAATTTCATAATTAGCAAAATCAAAGCAAGACAAGTTTTAGATTCTAGGGGTAATCCTACCGTAGAGGCCGAAGTTTGGTTAGAAAATGGTGGTTTTGGCCGAGCAATTGTGCCATCTGGTGCCTCCACCGGTGCTGGCGAAGCATTAGAACTAAGAGACGGCGACAAGAGTCGCTTCGGTGGCAAGGGGGTTTTAAAAGCCGTCTGGAATGTCAATTCGGCTATTGCTGATATTTTGGTTAACAATACTTCCGATCAGCGCACGGTCGATCAAATGATGCGTGAGCTAGACGGTACCGATAACAAATCTAATCTTGGCGCTAATGCTATTTTAGCAGTTTCTTTAGCCAACGCCAAAGCCAACGCCAAAGCTTTACGCTTGCCGTTTTATCAATATGTAGCCGAGTTAGCCGGCACCACTGATGAAATATCTATCCCCATGCCGATGATGAACGTAATGAATGGTGGTGAGCATGCCGCTTGGGCTACTGATTTTCAGGAATATATGATTGTGCCACGCTCCGCTGGCAACATTGCCGAAGCCGTACGTTACGGAGCGGAAGTTTTTCATGCATTAAAAAATATCCTTGCCGAGCGTGATTATCCTACTACGGTTGGTGACGAAGGTGGTTACGCCCCCAGAGTTCGTGACGGTAACAATGAACCCTTAGAATGTATCAGGCTTGCCATTGAACGAGCTGGCTATCAACCGGGTGTCGACATTGCTATTGCAATGGATATTGCTGCTAGTGAATTTTACGATACCGATCATTACGTACTCAAAACTAATGGTGACTGGAAGTCTGCTGACGATCTTATTAATTGGTACACCTGGATTATCGACAACTATCCTGTGGTATCAATCGAAGATGGTCTCGCTGAGAATGATTGGCATAATTGGAAAATTATGACCGAACGCTTAGGTAATCGTGTCCAACTAGTGGGCGACGATCTATTTGTTACTAATACTAGATTATTGGAAAAAGGCATCATCGATGGTGTCGCTAATGCTATCCTAATTAAACCTAACCAGATCGGTACCTTATCCGAAACTATCGACGCCGTCTTGATGGCTAAAGGTGCCGGCTATCGCACTGTCATGTCGCACCGTTCCGGTGAAACGGAGGATGTTTCAATTGCTCACCTCGCCGTCGGTCTTGGTGCTGGGCAAATCAAAACCGGCTCCCTCTCTCGTTCCGAGCGCATCGCCAAGTATAACGAGCTCATTCGTATCGCCGACACCAATTCCCGCCTTGGCCTCGCCCACCCATTTTAAGCTTGACTTTTTAAACCTTAAGGAATATAATTACGTCAAGGGGTGAGTCCTAGTAACTTACCCATAAAGGTTAGCGGAATGATTACCATCTAATTAAGATGGTAATCTCTTTTCCAAACAATCGCACTACTAGTGCGAAAACAAATCGTCTCCTCACTATTAGTATCCTTTCTATTCTATTAACTAATAAAATAGGGGCTTAACGACCATTTTCACCTCTTTCAAAAGTAGCTAAATTAGGTCTTGTGTAAGTTAGTTTTTGGTGCTAAAATAAAGTTATAAAATATTTTCACAATCAAAGCGTACATTAGAAAAGACAAGATGATTCACTTTTGAAGGACAGCAAAATCGGCACCACAGGGTATCGAGCTGTTCTTAGGGTGAATTATCCTTGAGTACGCTTTGATTGTGAAAGACCTGCGGTGCCGATTTTGTGTATACGCCTTCATCAAAATCGGTACCGCAGGGGCAATATCAATCAAAGGCAAGGGCGAATACATGAAGAATACAACCAAGACAATAAAATATCACCACATATTATATATGGTGATCGTACTAAGCACTCTCGCCGTACCCATTCTTTCAAATAACACCAACGCTTTAGGATATAGCAGCAGTGCAGGTCTTAATTTCACCATCAACCCTTCTATTAGTGTCAGTGTATCCGGTGACTTGATTATAGATGAACTAGCCCCAGGCAGTAGTAGTGATAGTAATGTGATTAATGTAACAGTCTTAAGTAATAATAGTACTGGTTATACATTGTCTAGTACTATAGGCAGTAGTACTAATAACTATACGGACTTAAGGCTTAATAGTAATGGTAGCGCTAACGGTAATAATAGTGATAGTGGCGATAGTAATAGTAGTAATAACAACGAAAACATTAATAAGTTCACTAATCTAGATACTAATAAAGCTAGTCTATCTAACTTTGATGATAACTATTGGGGCTATTCTTATTCAGTAGACTCTGGTACTAATTGGATTAGTGGTAATACTGGTAGTACAGCCAATGGTTATAATGGTCTACCCATCTACTCTAGTACTGGTATTAAGCTAGTAGATACTACTGCTATTGGTACTAATACTATCAAGTTTAAAATAG
>JAFWLR010000005.1 GCA_017510985.1 Candidatus Saccharimonadota bacterium
CCATAAATGTTTCATTCAAATCACCGATAATCTTGAACGGAGCATATGGGAGGGAATGATTGTCGTCGCCAAATTCAAGAATTTTCTCGCTGGCTTTTGTGGAGCTATAGAGTTTACCATCTTGCATAAATACTAAGTTCGGTTCACCGTTTTTATTTACAAACTGGGCGCCCCACGCATTGCTAAAGGTGGCCAATACTTCATGATCGGCACTAACGACATAAGTGTCAACTTTGTCGGCGTAATCGTTCCAGAGAGTGACTACAGCGCTAGGTTTGCCATCATAGATTCCGACATCGAATGAAGCAATCGTACCCCATAGATTTAAAATCACATCTCTATCCCACTGATTGCCATTTTTGTGGAAAAGTACGATGCTGCGATTACCGTCGATTAAACCTTCGGGGTCGGCGTCGTCATTAGTGTAAGCAAAAATATATGGGTAATCATCGCTTGAATCTTGGCTCGTAGTTACACCAACGCCTCCGTAGATATAAAATGAGTCTGATGACACTTGCTCCTGGTCTACGAATTCATTGGAGGCAGGATCAAATCTTGCGAGCATGATTTTGCCACTCTTTGCAACTTCGGTTAAGGTAGCACCGTTACTGCCGTCGTTTGTGAGGCGACGCCATACGAGATAAGACTCATCTGGGTCGGAACTATGCGTGAACTTGGCGTCAAAGTCTTGGCCGGACTCTTCAGTGACTGGTTTAGGTTCACTCATTTGCTGAGCGGAGCCGTCATAGATTGAATAGTCTAACTCCCCATTATTATTTGCAAAAACCGTGACGGCGTTTAATTCATTGGTAGGATGTTTAATAGTTTGGATGCCGCTGTGTGGGTAGACATTTTCAGCAATCCGGTGTGCATAATCATAATTATCTACAGTTTGGGTATTTGTAATTTCCGAAGGAGTAGCTAGGGCAGGTCCACCACCAAAGCCTGCTGGCTCTGTGGATACGGAGCCAGTTTTCTTGGTTGGTTTATCAAGGTTTTCGAGATCCCAGGTAGTCTCGCCTTCTGGTAATTTAATCATGCCAGCTGGTTTACTGCCGTAGTCACTAGCGATAAGTTTATCGCGCTCTTCGTCTAGGGTGTTTTGCAAATCTAGATCTGGTGTGTAAGTGGTAGTATCGTCTGTTTCTGCTACGTTATTGATGAAATCATGTGAACCTTTTACGAAGGTGAATGTCGCCACGGTTCGTCCAAGCACTTTTGCTTTCAATCCTACCTCACCAGCGACATTAAGGCTGTAAAAATTAAATTCTGGCAAAATGTGGGCTTTGATACCGATATTAGCTGCGCCATAAATCCCGACTGACGCGAGCCAGCCAGAACCGATGCCGCCGTAGAGTTCTAGTCCAGCCGACAAGCCAAGGTCGAGTGTGCCATTAAAGTATTGTTCACTTTTGGGGAAAATCAAGAAGGTAAATTCTCCATCAGCGCCAATGGTCGCTGTCAATGAATAGGTGAAAATAGCATATTGGCCTGTTACTTTGTATCCAGTTCCAACATACATTTGTATGGTCCCGGTCATTTTTTCAGGATGATTATCATAAGAAGTCGCGTAGCCAGCAAAAGTCCAGGTTAGCCCCATGCCACCTTTATCTACCTGATGTTTTTGGGTGTCTTTCCATTTTTGATATAGGTTGGATTTGGAAATGCGGTCTTTCATGTTGTCTTTTTCGGCGTCTGCCCAGAACTCCGCATCGGTAGAATTGACACCGATACCAAGAACGGAGCGACCATCTGGGTAGTGTTCATATTTAATTGGAATAGGGATAGGACTAAAGGAGAAATTCATGCCGGTAGTAAGTGTACCCATGTCGATTTTGATATCTTTGAGTGGACCCAATGTCACTGGTTTTTCAAAATCTTCCTTGGTGGCATTTTGCTTAATGATGAGACCGAGCATGGTTTGACGCACAACGTTGTCATCCCAGTCGTAGAGGATGATTTCGAGACCAGAGCCGGCTGTGAGCTCGGTGGCATTAAAAATACATTGCCGGCCGCCAGTTTCACAGATGTTTTTGGCTGTGCCATCCTCTGTGATGTCGCGGAGTAAAATGTTTTTTACACCGTAGAATCCTTCCTCCACGTCAAAATCAAGCGTGATGTCTTTCTGGTCGTCAATCGAAACAACATAGGCATTATTATATATATCGACTACGTCCTGGTCGTAGGTCATCATCACTGAATGGAGCACGTCTCCGTTCGCAGAATCTGCGGCAAAAGTATTTGGCGCCATGAGAAATGCGGCCAATGCCAAAGTGAATAAAGCTAATATTTTTATACCCCATTGTTTAATAATATTCATTTGATTTCCCATTTATTTTATATAACCTACTTGATAAGTATTATACCATAACCATTATTATTTAATGCTTTATTTGGAATTATAACAATGCCCCCAATTCGGTAAATATCTAATACAAGATCGTTGCGTTTTGATTTTGCAGGGTTCACTATCTCTTTTCAGGAGGTGTTTTTTATGTTATAATTTAGATATGAATAAATTACCGATTGTAGCGCTAATTGGGCAAACAAACGCAGGAAAATCTAGCCTTTTGAATCGGATGGCACATAAAAATATTGCGATTGTAGCGCGAGAAGAGGGAACTACACGAGATAACGTGGTGGCGACAATAGATAACGCTTTTATTTTGATTGACACGGCAGGTTTAAAAGATCCGACCGATAATTTTGAGGCGTCGATTCAAGACCAAATTGCAGATGCAATAGAGTCAGCCGATATAATATTAGTGACTTTGGACTCGTCCAAGTATTTTGATCATAAAGATGCCAAAATTGCAAAAGATGCGTTAAAATCAGGCAAACCGGTGTATTTAGTGTTGAATAAGTGCGATCTAGGTAATTCATTACCAATAGAAGAGTTTCGGGCGCTCGGAGTTGCGCCAGAGAACATCTATTATACCTCGGCGACGACTGGGCAAGGAATCACAAGCTTGAAAGAGGGGATTCTGTCCGAACCTATTTTCTCGGCATCGAGACTTGAATTTTTAAGCACATCATACGCCGGTCCGCGGGCAAAACCGCCCCTTCAGGACGAACCTGTCCGAGACGTTAGAAATATACATGTTGAAAATTCAAATCATTTGATGACGCCGAGAAAAATAGGTTCGGACACTCCCTCTCTTAAAATCGCTCTGATTGGGCGACCGAATGTAGGAAAGTCATCGCTGTTTAATTCGCTAGGCAAAAAGCAGCAGGCGATTGTGAGTTCAAAACAAGGGACGACGAGAGATGTTAACCGAGTACGAGTCAAATTCAAGGGCCGGGATTTAGAAATTTTGGATACGGCAGGCCTAAGAAGACCAGGCAAACGCGAGGTGGGGATAGAAAAATTTTCGGCCATCCGGACGCTAGCCGCAATTGAAGAAGCGGATGTCTGCGCATTATTAATAGACGGAACCGAGCCACACGTCAAATTGGACCAAACTCTGGCTGGACAAATTGTGGACGCAGGGAAAGGGATCATCGTAGTGGTAACTAAAACTGATTTGGTAGAGGATACTGAGCATATTTTGGATGATTTGGAGCGAGATTTTAACTTTTTACCATATGCGCCGGTGCTTTTGACAAGTAGCGAAACTGGCAAAAATGTCACTAAATTATTCGAGTTGGCGCTAGAAATAGATGAAAACCGTCATTTGGAAGTCAAAACTGCGGAGCTCAATAAAATTTTGAATGAAGCAATTGCGTCACATGTACCGGCAGGGCTCAAAAACACCAAACCCAAACCTAAATATATCGTACAAACAGATGTTTGCCCGCCGTGGTTTGTAGTGCACGGACATGATCTTTCACTTTTACATTGGTCGTGGAAACGGTTTTTGGAACGAAAAATTCGGGAGAAATACCCGTTCGTGGGCACACCGATTATGTTTTCGTTCCGAAATGACGGCAACAGAGACAAAATTGACAAATAGTCAAATCTGTGATATAATTTAAGTATGGTATGAGTTTTGCTAAAACTCATTTTTTGTGCTAAACTAAATATAAGTGGGAGCAAATTGGATCGGCTCTCATTTTTGTAATCAGATCTAACGACCTTTAAAAAGGAGGAATGGCTATGCCTGAGGACCAAATAGGCTATGTGTACGATACCAATGTCCTTGTTGATAATGTGGACATTATACCCGAGAAAGGCAGGAAATGTAAATTAGTTAGAAACCTAAGAGGCAAAGACGACATAATCCCATCTGTGGTAGTTCGTGAACTATCTAACTTTAAGGGGGAGAAAACTGATCGCGGCAAAGCAGCTCGGATTTTACTCAGGAGGATAAGAGATATCTTTAAAGATGAGATCGCCACGACGGAGGATATCTATAACCTGAAAGCCTCGGTAGAAATACCCGAAACTGGGCGGCGACTTTCAATCTTGCCGGTACATAAAGATTTTCGCAATTGTTTGCCGTTTCATCCATCGGACACCGATATGGATGGTCAAATTATTTTGACAGCAATAGCAGCGAGTTTGGCCCTAAGGGGCATAAACATTAATGGCACAGAGCTGATTGGGCGTATGTGTACAATGTCGTTTGACAACGTAGTATTAGTGACCAATGATAATGGTCTAGCAATCCGGGCATACGAACGCGGATTAAAGACCAAGCGGTATGGTTGCGAATATCCAACGTCATACACCGGGCGACGAGATATCATAGTAACCAAAGAACTGTTTTGCGAATTTTATAATTCGCCAGATGGTATATCCCGAAAATTCTTTGAAGAGCAGATGCCAGACGAACCAAGTTTGGCAGCAAACGAGTTTATCGTGATGAGCCTAAAGGATATTCAGGATTACCCAAGCAGTTTTGATTACTGGGCAAATCCGTTTTTTGACAACATCGGGCGCTACGATAAGGAGTTGGGGCGAATCGTGAAGTTGCGTTATGTAAACGATTTCCCAACAAAAGCAAAAAACCCAGGGCAGGCAATATATGCTGAAGCGTTGATGGACCCAAATATCGCAGCTGTAATTTGTGCTGGACCAGCTGGTTCAGGCAAGACCTATATGGCCACAGTTTTTGGCTACAAAGCGTGCCTTGAGGGCAGATTCATCGGCGTAACGGTAGTGCCGTGCGAGAACCGAAGTAAAATAGGTGCCTTACCGGGTGATTTAAATGAAAAAATGGACCCGGATGTCCAGCCCCTAAAAAATGCTTTGCGCAATTTCCTATTGTACGATGATGCATCTCTCAAAAAAGAGCTAGAGGCTCTTCAAAAATTCGGCGTCAATAGCAAGAAAGGATATACGCACAATGGTAGCAAAAATAGCAGTGGCAATAGTAATAGCAGCGGTAACGACCATGGCAATGGTGGCGGTTGCGGATTAGGCAAACGGTCCCTAAAAAATAAATTAGCTGATCGCGTAGATTCGATTTGGATAGATTATTTCTCTAGCATACCGGTAGCTGTGGCTAGCGGGCGCGATTTTGCTCACGAACTGGCCATCTACGACGAATTCCAAGATCATAACATCGCTCAAGCAGATACACTAATTAAACGTATTGGCAGAGATGGCAAAATCGTCTTGACCGGTGATGTGGAACAAATCCATGCACCCTACCTAGATCGAGACAACAATGGCCTAGTCTATGCGTCGCAACAGTTGTTCGATAACGAAATGGTGGCTCAAGTCTATTTTAACGAGGATGAAGTAGTACGTCACCTTTTAGTTAAAGAACTCGCCAAACGACAAAAAAGCGAAAGGACCGAATCCTACAAATAAGCTTAAGCGTCATTCTTCTTTTCTAGCCCCCTGTCAATAACGACAGGGGGCAATTCTTATGGTATAATTATGGTATGAAATTGATAGTTGGACTGGGTAATCCGGGGAATAAATATAACTTTACGAGACACAATACTGGGTTTTTGACGCTAGATTTTTATTTTAAGCTACATGGGCTTGATTGGGTAGCAAAACCGCGCTTAGGGGCTATTTGTGGCCGCAAGGAGGATATTTGGTTTATCAAACCGCAAGATTTTTATAATTTAAGTGGGCAAGCGGTACGGAGATATATGAAATTTTATAAGATAGCTAACTCTGATGTTTTGGTGGTATGTGATGATTTTAATCTGGAATTTGGGGTGGCGAGATATCGGTCTTCGGGTTCTGCGGGGGGGAATAACGGGTTAAAATCGGTGATTTCTGAGCTAGGGACGGATGATTTTGCTAGAATTAGAGTGGGTACAGGAAATAATGAGCTTAGGGGTGAGATGGGGGATGTGGATTTTGTGTTATCAAAATTCACTTCTGAAGAGAAAAAAATACTACCAAAGATATTAAGAGAGGTGGCAGATAAGATTGACACTTGGGTAAATTTGTGATATAATTAAATGAGCTAGTTATAGCGTACTTTTGGTTGTTGGTTATTTTTGTAGCTTCTAGAGAAAGGAAGAAAAATGCTACGAACCGAAATCCCAGTTGAACTGGAAAAGACGATGACGAAAGGGTATGTGTTACGCGCGTTAGATGATTATGCGGACGTAATCACAGGGAGACCTCTATCCTTGGTGGTAGATGGGCTCTGGTGCGCGTTAGCGGACGCCCATGATACATGTCGTAGTCAGCCAGGTTTCAAGCTGTTGATAAATTCCGAAAATTGCGCAAATGCATTGAACGTAGGGGCATGCCTAGAGTTGGCTGGTCCTGACGTTTATGATATTTGGGCAAAGAACGCCTGCGATATTTTGGCGAAAGACTCTTCAGGGCAGTTCGCCGATTTGAACTTGTTGCTTGACAAAACCTTCGAAACTTCTGGCTTCGAAGAGCAGCTGGCTTGGATGGAAGAGCTGGGGCTAGGCCAAAAACCGCTGATGCAAAACATCTTCGTGACAAACCGGAGACGGTTTGTAGAAGATGCGATGATCTCGGGCAAGGGTTCGTTGTTTGAGTATATGCTCAAACAATATCCACGTGATGATCCCAATTTCCTGTTCCGGCAAGCCCGTCAAATCATCTTGGCAAATGGCGGCGTGGCGCCAATTGAGTGGTAACAAATAACCAAGTTTGGATAGAGGTCGGACTAGCGCCGGCCTCTTTCTGTTGGTCTTAGACTAAACCCCAATGGTTGAGACCGAGGGAGCGGAGGCGGCCCTTGATTTCGAGAAGAGTAGTAGTTTGATTGAAGACTTCTGGGGGAAGATGGGTGGCAGTCATGATTTCCTCGCCAGAGCGGTAACCGGCGGCTATGGCTTGAAGAATTTTAGTTTCGACGTCTGTATCGCCAAAAAGTTTGGCTTGGCGGAGTTTTTTGTGTTTTTTAATATAGTCCTCAGGGAAGAGTTCGCGCAAGATGTCGTCTGACTCAGTATAGGGGATAGCACCCTGTTTGATCAGTTTATTGCATCCTTGGGAATAGGGGCTGGTAATGTTGCCAGGAACAGCAAAAACAGTTTTGCCTTGTTCGAGAGCATGAGCGGCGGTATTGAGGGAACCAGATTTCTCAGCCGCCTCAACAATGACTACAATATCAGAGAGGGCAGAAATAAGGCGATTGCGGTAGAGAAAAGAGAAGTGTGGCTCTAAATTGCGTTTTTTAAAGGGGTCTCTAGGAATAGGATTATCCTGTGCATCTTGGCAATTTTCTGCATCGTAGTTGATCCAATTAGTGCCGTTCCAACCAGCTTCGCCAGGGGCAAGAGGGGAATTAAGGTATTTCGGAGTACTGGGGGCGTATTCAGAAATAATGGCACCGCCTTTTGCAACGATTTCTTCGGCGAGTTTGAAATGAGCGCTGGGGTAGATGTGATCGATGCGAGTACCTAATACGGCTATAGTAGTGCCGCCGGCAGCTAAACAACCCTTATGACCAATGCCATCTATCCCGTAAGCTAACCCAGAAACGATGATTACGCCTTTCTTTGCTAACTCGTAGGCGAGTTTGTAGGCGACCTCTTGACCATATCTGGTGCTATGGCGAGAGCCCACAATGGCAACAGTTTTGGGTCGAGTGTGGGTTGATTTTTTGGCCTCTGTCTTACTGGGTTTGACCACATTTTGGGGCAATTTGCCATAAAAATACAATGTTTTAGGCTTAAGCGCAATAGAGTTTAACACCTCTGTAAAATTATGCTCTAGGGGTGAAATTTGGTTGATTTTTGTAAAAAAGTGTGAAAAAAGTGTTGACATTTTATTTCTCCTGTGATATAATGAATATAGTTGGTTCACAAAAAAGTGAGCCACACCGCACCTAAATAAGTTATAATTCAGTTATACTACTCCTAGTATAACACGAATTGCGAGCTTTTGAAACCCTTTCGGGCATTAAATTTCTTCATGGTTTAATTGCTTTATAAGTATTACCTCCACTTTGAAAGGGAGCATTTCAAAGGCTTAGCAATCCCTCTAACCGGCGGGCCCCAATATTGTGTGAGGTGGGTCGCGCTTCCGGGGTCTCCCCGGTATAGTAGAGAAGCGTTAGAGGGCCAAAATGCCCCCGTAACATGTTCAGGTGATGCCCACCCTTACCTGAACAATTAGTTCCGGGGGCATTTTGGTGTAAATTTTATTTAAAAACTGATTATTGTGGTATTATAAATTATATGGCAAAGAATTTAGTAATAGTAGAGAGCCCGGCAAAAGCTAAGACGATTGAGAAATATCTTGGAAGTGATTTTAAAGTATTGGCTAGCGTAGGGCACATTCGGAAGGATACTAAGGTGGATAAGTCCACCTTTGACGTAACGTACGAAATAGATCCAGGGCACAATAAGATTATCTCGGAATTACGCAAAGAGGCTAAGGCGGCAGAGAAAATTTGGCTGGCAACGGATGAAGACCGCGAGGGTGAGTCAATCTCTTGGCATCTCTGCGAGGTGCTGAAATTGCCGAAAAATACTGCCCGAATTACTTTTCATGAAATCACCAAACCAGCGTTAGAGGAAGCAATTAAAAATCCACGAACAGTAGATATGAATATGGTATCCTCACAACAGGCAAGACAGACACTAGATATGTTGGTGGGGTATGATTTATCCGATATTGTAAGACGAAAGGTGCCGGGGGCGATTAGTGCAGGACGCGTACAATCGCCAGCGTTACGCCTGATTGTAGAGCGAGAAAAACAGATTGAAAAGTTTGAGAGCAAGTTTACGTTTAAAATCACTGGGGAATTTCTCTCGACCGGTTCTGCCGATAAAAAATCTTTCATAGCAAACTACGATGGTAAAACGCTGGAAACCGAAGATGCTGCGCGTGAATTATTGGAAAAATTATCTCAGTCACGGTTTATCGTAGAAGGTATAGAAGAGACAGAGGGGTCTAAATCTGCGCCTGCACCTTTTACCACGGCAGCTTTGCAAATTGAAGCAAATAGTAAGTTGAGCTTTTCTTCTCGGACAACTATGAGTGCAGCGCAAGGGCTGTATCAAGCGGGACTAATTACTTATCACAGAACTGATTCTTTGAACTTAAGCTCACAAGCGGTGGGGGCGATTGCGGGGTATATCGAAGGTAATTTTGGCAAAAATTACTTGAAAGTGCGGAAGTTTAAAACTAAAGATGCCTCTGCACAAGAGGCGCACGAGGCAATCCGGCCAACTAACGTAAACGTAACTTCTGCTGGCAAAAATAATTATGAGAAACGATTGTACCAGTTAATCTGGGCGCGGACAGTGGCAACACAAATGGCTAATGCTAAAGTAGCTAAAACTACCATCAGAGTATCGCATGATTTTATTGCCAAAGGGGAAGTGGTGGTGTTTGATGGATTCTTGAAAGTTTATGGCAAGAGTAAAGATTTGGAGCTACCAAAGGTGGCTAAGGGGGATAAATTGTCTTGTCTGGAACTGACGGCGCGGCAAACTTTTGCTAAGCCACCGGCAAGATATACTGAGGGGTCGCTAGTGAAGAAGTTGGAGGAACTAGGGATTGGGCGGCCGTCAACTTATGCCTCGATTATGACTGCGATTCAGGCAAGAGGATACGTAGTGAAAGGCGAGAGCGAGGGGGAAGAGCGAGAAATAATTGAACTTAAAGCTACCAATGGTAAAGTGGTGAAGAGTTTGAACAAAGAAAAATTTGGCGCCAATAAAGGAAAGTTAATCCCAACGCCGATTGGTGAGTTGGTGGCCGGGTTTCTCACTGATAACTTTAAAAATATCGTAGATTATAAATTCACGGCGAATATTGAAAAGGATTTGGATCTAGTGGCAGATGCGAAGTTGGAACGCGTCAAAATGCTTCAAGATTTTTATAAACCATTCCGCGAGACGGTACTTGTAGCTAATGGAGTAGAACGGTATAATAATGCACGATTACTTGGTCATCACCCAGAGAGCGGTAAACCGATTTATGCTAAAGTAGGGAAAAATGGTGGGTTTATCCAATTAGGGGATAACGAGAAAGAATCAGGCGAAAAACCGAGATTTGCGCCGCTACCCAAGCGAAAAAGCGTTAAAACGGTGACGTTAGAACAGGCGCTCACACAACTGGCTTTGCCGGCTTTACCACGCGTGCTAGGCAAAGCGCCGGACGGAGCGGAAATCGTGGCGGCCAATGGGCCGTTTGGGCCATACCTCAGAGGCGGTAAATACAATATCCCAATGAAAGACCATGACCCATATACCGTAACACTAGAAGAAGCTTTGCCGCTATACCAAGCTAAAATCGACTCTATTATTGCTGACTGGGGCGAAATTATGATTATTAATGGAGCTTATGGGCCGTATGTCAAGGGCCCAGGGCGACGCAACAACGTGAAAATTCCCAAAGAAATAGATGCGAAAAAAGTGACCGAGGCACAGGCTCGAGAAATGTTAGAAAATAAACCTAAGGCTACTCGGCGCGGAGTGCGGGGTAGACGAAAGACGGCCACGAAAAAGAAAGCGGTCAAGAAAACGACGAAAAAGGCGGCTACACGGAAGACTAAAAAATAACCGCCGGATTGCGGTTATTTTTGAATGGGGGCGATAAGCCTATGGCGGTAGACGCTACGGCTACTCCGCTACGCAGCGGACAGACCTCCCGCCGCGGCGGTAGTCCTGGTTCGCTGGCGAGACCCCGCTTGAATAGAAGTTCAGGTAGTAGCCGTTGGTACCAGGCGCAGTTACCGTACTAGACCAGTAGTCCCCGGCGCTCTGAGCGTAGTAAAGTGTAGTACTACTGACGTGGCCCGAGCGGACAAAGTAGAGAGGATCGCCATGGGCACCGGTAGTCCGGATCATGTTAAAACCATTAGCGGTGTAGCCGGTGTTGGTAGAGCCGGCGAGATCTTCACCATTAGTTACGCCTTGGGCTTTGAGCATCTTGTTGAACTCGGATATAACTGTGCCACCTTCAGTAATACCTTTTGGTAATCTCCAGCCCTTAGGACAGATAGAGTTGGGCATGACAGTGTATTGGGCCGCAAACGCACTAGAGTCGTTCATGGCATTAGCGGCGGTAAAGTTGTAATAGTTGCCGATCTTGTAATGGGCGCATTCGGCGGCAGTATGGCCAGCATTAGTACAGTCACTCAATGTTCCGTAAATCGTGTCATAAGCAGTAGTACCAGAATTATATATATAGACGTCGCTACCGTTCAATTGACCTTCAGCCTGGTAAGGAGCATAGTTATTGTTAGCCCAGCCACTAACTACATTCGTGGCCGAGTTAGAATAGCTGAAGTCGCTAATGGTGGCTGGAGTACCAGTGACAGTAGCATTACCAGCTGGAGTCCAAGTAATCACGCCGGTGTCGCTATCTACCGAGTAGCCGTTTAGTAAGGTAGTGCCGTCTTGCGCGTAGGCAGTGGTGAGGTTGGTGTTTTCGGAAGTTAGCTCAATAGGGTTGCCATTATAGGTACCACCAATCTGGAGGTCTAGGTTCTGAGTCATCCAGAGCTGCGAAGTAGTACAGTTATCCCCGTCATAGTTGGTGCAGAGACGGGCCACGGTGTAGGTCTTGCCATCACGACCATCTGTGACAGTCTTTTCTTCACCTACAGCTAGGCTACCACCCCAATACTGAACATCTTGCATATTGTCTGCACTGGGCATAGCGCCGCTACTTGGGTGGACCAAAGTGTATTTGACCTGCCCGACATAAGTGCCAGATGGCTGATTACCAGCGATATAGGCAGCATAGGTAGTGGTGAGTTTGGAACCGAGGGTGGCGTCGGTAGTGGAAGTATAATTAGCCGCTTTGGTGTAATTATCTGGCACTGTATGGTAATTATCAAAACTATTTACGATAGATAAATTGTCCGGCAAATAAGTTTGTGAAGTATCAGTAACTTTAGTTAGCTTCATCGCCCACTGAGAAGTACTGCCACTAGTTGCGGTGCCGGTAGATATATCATAATTGCTACCTAATGTACTACTTTGTAATTTGTTGTTGCCTGTCGTATTGCCTCCGTACCCTACTACATAAATAGCATAGCCCGAAGGATCATTACATAAGGTCTGAATAGTGGTCTGGCCGATACCATCCGGATAATAATCGCTAGCACCAGAATAGATGCCGCCCGGAATAGTACCATTGTGTGCCGTATTGACCGTAGCAGTCATAGAACAGAAAGCTGGGACTGTGACAGAAGCACGAGAGGCAGCGCTGTCGCTAGCGGTACCGGTGATAGCAAAGGCGCTGCTAAGGCTTAATCCTAGCCCCATCAAAATAGTAAAAATTAATAATGTTCCAATCATGCCATATATAATATGGCCAATTTGTTTTTCTATTTGTTGGTTGATGACCTGCATATCTACCTCTCTTCTGGATGGGTTCTGCCAACTCTTTTATATCCCACTCAGCTCTCGCGGGAGTCCACCTAAGTGGCTGTCACTCGTCCATATTAAATTTCACCTAATCCCCCAGCGGTGCCATCTTCTACGGGGATATGCGCAAAAATGGCACCGCGAGCGGTGCAATCATCAGAGATATTTTACAGACGTCACGCCTATAGAACTCACTGACATCCTCGTGGTGCCATTTTCGAGCTCGATAAGCGTAAGATATTAATCTTGGCGTCCTTAAATGTAAAATATTTCTAATGATTGCATTTCTATTGTAGCACGAGTTTGGGCGGATAGGCAAGTGGAAAATTGTTGTAATTTTTACAACAATTGACAGAATTACAATAAATCGGTCTAAAACTAGCAAAATTGTGATTCTAACCCTGTTATTGAGACCTAAAACATAAGCGGGATAATTTTTTTCCATAATTGTAAAAAATGTGCTACAATAGTAGTAGAAAATGGATAATTTCATAGTTGACGTAAATTAAAAACTATGATATTATATTACAAACCGATAATATTAACAGGGGCGAAATAAAGAAAGGTATTAATGAACCAAAACGCGGAAATCCTTAAAAATGCAACCAATGGTAGTTTAAAAGTAATTGAACAAGACCGCGAAAGAGAGATCATTTCGCGTCGGTTTGGGCTCACTGGCAACAGAGAGACTCTTGAGCAAATTGGCGAGACTTTGTCTATCACACGAGAGCGGGTGCGGCAGTTAGAGAAAGCAATTTTAATTCACCTGCAAATTTGCGCAGAAGAAGGCGAAATCGCAGAATTAGCTCCAGCGGAAAAGATTTTGATCCGCAATCTGACCGAGATGGGGCGAGTGGCAAAGCTGAGCGACCTAGCGAATAAGGTTTATGGTAAGGAAACTATGATGTCAGAAAGGGCTGGGATTTACTTTATCGCGACTTTTTCACAGAGCCTGACCATCGTAGAAGAAAATGACAAATATTATACTGCGGTGGGGATCGCAGATTACGGGGACAGTTTGAAAATCCGAGAGCGGGTAGACGAAATTGTAGGAATAATACACAAAAACAAGCAGCCGATGACTTTAGATGAGCTTGACAATAAGTTAAATTATGAACACCCAGACCATATCAAGGCAGTGGCGTCAATTTCTAAGCTATTGGCTACTTTGAATGGGGTATGGGGGCTGGCTAAATGGCCTTCGGTCAACCCCAAAAATATTCGCGATAAGATTTTTGTAATTTTGGAAGCCAAGAAGGAGCCGATGCATTTCTCGGATATCGCTAAAGAGATTAAAGAGTCTAACTTTAAGCGAAAAAATGTAACGGTGCAAGCCATTCACAACGAGTTAATCAAAGACCCGCGATTTATTTTGATTGGGCGAGGGATTTATGCGCTAAATTCTTGGGGGTACAAGAAGGGAACGATTTCAGATATTATTAAATCTATTTTGGAAAAGTCTGACAAGCCATTAACAAGGGAAGAAATCGTAAAACACGTGCTGCATGTGCGCAGAGTGAAAGAAACCACTATTTTGCTTAACTTACAAAATAAAGAATTATTTAAAAAGGTGGGGCGCAATTCTTATACTTTAGCTTAAAAAATAAAATAATCTTTCTCGGACACACGTCGCTTCGCTCCAGCGTCCCAAGGGATTTTCAAGGCCGTTCGGACGAGCTTACGGTTCTCGAAATGATTATTTTGTTTTTTAATGTGATATAATTGTGAATATGGAAGCAGTCATACATTTTATCTTGATGCCAATCTTTTGGATACCAGTGGTGGGGATTTTGGCGTTTTTGACTTATCGGAATTATAAGAAGTTGAACCGGTTGAAAGTACTGAACGTAGATTCGGTGCTTTTAATGTTGGAGATCCCACGTGAAAATGATAAAAAAGAGCTGGCGGCGGAGCAATTATTTGCTAGTTTGCATGGGATTCTGCGAGACAAGCAGGAATTAAAAAATTCTGGCGGAGTACAAGAACATTTATCATTTGAGATTGTGGCAACGGCAGGGCAGATCCGATTTTATGTGTGGACGCCCAAAATCCTGCAAAGTTTTGTGGAAGGGCAGATTTATTCTCAGTACCCAACAGTACAGATTTATAAAATGAACGAAGACTATGTGGATAAACGAGGCGAATATCCGGTGAGTTATATGACTGAACTCGGGCTAGTAGACAATGAAGCACTGCCGATTAAGACTTTTGATACCTTTGAGGTAGACCCCTTGGCAGGAATTACGGGGACTTTAGCTAAATTAGACCCAGACAATTCGGAGGAAATGTGGATTCAGATACTGGCGCGTCCAATTCCGGATGATTGGCACAAAAATACTACAGATAAATGGATTCGACGAATAAAATCAGGGCGAAAATCGCTCTTTAATGGAGTGGGGATAGACTGGACTTGGATAGTAGAGGCGTTCGCAGCGTTGTTCCGGCCGCCGGCTGGAGGGACAAATTCCGAAGTAAAGGTAGAGCTATCCGAGCGAGCTAAAACACAGATTGCCAAAGCAGAAGAAAAGGCTACCAAGCTGGGGTACGAGGTGAAGATTCGTTTGGCGTATCTAGGATCTAACGATACAGATGCAAAGCTAAATATGCAAGCGCTAGTGGGGACTTTTAAGCAGTATAATTCTACTAATCTGAATGGGTTTAAGCAGATTGGAGGAACGTTTAACCCGGCGGATCTAGATGCCTATAAAATGCGACAATTTACTAGTCGTGGGTTTATTTTGAATATTTCGGAGTTGGCTAGCGTATACCATTTGCCACATACCTCGGTAGAAACGCCAAATATCGTCTGGGCCACCTCTAAAACAGCTGAACCACCGGCGAAATTACCGGTGTTAACAGGGGTAGTATCTAACGATGAGAATATTTCGGCCTTTGGACTAACAAATTTCCGGGGGATTAATCATCAGTTTGGGATGTTGCGCCGAGATAGAAGCCGGCACGTATATATTATCGGACAAACAGGGGCGGGGAAGAGTGGCCTACTCGAACTATTAGCATTATCTGATGTGTTTTACAATCAGGGGTACTGCATTGTGGATCCACACGGGGATTTTGCAATAGATAATCTAAGATTTGTACCAGAATCGCGCATAGATGATGTAGTGTATTTCAACCCAGCAGATACGGCTTTCCCGGTGGCGTTTAACCCTTTGGAGGTAACTGACCCAGCTAAGAAGCCAAATATTTGTTCGGAAGTAATAGGGGTACTAAAACGGATGTTCGGCGACTCGTGGGGGCCACGACTTGAGCACATTTTGCGTTATACCTTATTGGCTTTGTTGGACAGACCAGAAACAACCTTGTTGGATATTTCGCGGCTACTCACAGATAAAGATTTTCGCAAAGAAACGCTGGATTATTGCAAAGACGTGACAGTACTACAGTTCTGGAAACACGAATTTGGCCAGTGGAATGAAAAACAAGTGAATGAATCGATTGCACCGGTTTTGAATAAGGTGGGGGCATTTACGGCTAATCCGATAATCCGAAATATTATTGGGCAGCCTAAATCATCGTTTGACATCCGGAAAATTATGGATGAAGGTAAAATTTTGGTGGTAAATTTGTCTAAGGGGCTAATTGGCGAAGATAATGCGGCGATTCTGGGGGCGTTTATTGTAACGAAAGTGCAGCTAGCGGCAATGAGCCGCTCAGACATTGCTGACTTGTCGGCTCGGCGACCGTTTTATCTCTATGTGGATGAGTTCCAAAATTTTGCGACAGATTCGTTTGCGGTGATTTTGAGCGAGGCACGGAAATATGGACTAAATCTTACCGTGGCAAACCAATATGTGGCTCAGATGACTGATTCAGTGCGCGATGCGGTGTTTGGCAATGTGGGAACAACGATTTCATTCCGAGTATCGGCAGATGACGCACCGGTGCTAGTCAAACAATTTGAGCCGACTTTTGATGAATCGGATATTATCCAATTAAATAACCGACATTTCGTGATTTCAATGATTATTAACGGAGAGAAAGTGCCGGCTTTTTCGGCTACTACCCTGTCTATTCCTTCGACACCGGCAGATAATTTTGAAGCGATTGTGGCCCATTCTAGAGAGTATTTTGCAAGGCCGCGGCTCGAAGTGGAGGCCGAAATTCGGGAAACAATTGAACAGTCTGAGAAATATAAGCGCGAGTTGGCAGATTCGGGAAGACAAGAGGGGGCTGACCCGCGAATGATAATTAAGGGCGGGGAAGAGAAACCGGTATTTGCGCCGGTGGTGACTAGTGGAGCCAAGGGCAAGGGTGGAGGTCGTGCCGAACAAAAACCGAACTTAAAAAGAGCTGCTACACCGCAAGGGGATTTCCGAAAGCAAAATCTGAGCCCAAATACAGCTGAAGGCAAAGAGGCCTTAGGGCTAAAAGATTTGGCTAAATTGGTGGGGATGAAGCAAGCCAATGAAGCAGAGAGGAGCCCCGAGCAGGAAACCAGTAAAAATGTTCAAATGGATAATGGCCAAAAAATGAAAAAAGGGAAACAGGGCCGCAAAAAAGAACATTCTACCGCCAAAAAAAGCAAGAAACGCTTTGAGAAGAAGGCTGGCGAGACTGCTGCCACAAGAAATAATTCCCCTGTGACTAATTCTCGTCCCGCTTCCCCTGTTCACCCAGAGGTAGAATACCAAGAAAAAACTGAGGTAGAGATTAGACCGACGCATCATTCCCTCCCCTTATCTACCCCTGTTGAAAGAGTCGATCATCATGCTAGCAAAGATAATTCTATAGATGGATTTTTGGCGATCAAGCACTAAGGAAATAAACTTTTCTTTGGGTAAAGAAAAGCTTAGCAAAAGAAACCAGCATAAAATTTAAGTTGGAAATGAAACTCAACTTAAAATGAGAAAATATCTGACAAATTCCAACGGAATTTGTCAGGAAAAAGACAAGCCTTTATTCATCTTTTTCATATAGGTTTAATGTCGTACAATATAGATTTTAGGACATTACGGGTAAATCCAAAAGATGGTTAATGGGTCGTCTTTTAAACATAAACATTTAGGGTTGGGCGGAAATTAGGCCCTGCTTGCAAATAATCAACTATAAGTTTTACCAGCTAGGGACTCGTTCTTGGTTAATTTTTACAAAATACGGGCAGGTGGGGAGTGCTTTAGTCGTTATGTACGGTTATCTTTATAGAACACTCAGACGGGAGGACCAATATACTGCAATAATTTCTATTGACTGCACCGATCGAGCACTCCCCACACTGCAATTTTGTAAAAATCACACGAACGAATCTGGTCTAAATTTCATTTATGCTGGTAAAACTTATAGTTGATTTTCTCAAAACTCACTAATTTTACGCCTACCCCTGTTGAGCCTTCAATTTTGTGGTTTTTGGGGTGGATTTTCGGATTTGACTTTTTCCCTGGTTTATTTCCCTATTTTGATTGTTTCCCTGTTATTTGTGGGCTGGGTAGTGTCGTTCCCTGATTTTTAGTTGCCTCTATTTTCCGAACAAAAACCGAACTGGAAGAAGAGAAGTATACTGCCGAACAAAACCCGAACGCTTCCCCGCTCTGGGTTTATCTGTCTAGAAATTAGAAACCACCCCTTGAATCAAAATTCGCGGGGTGGTTACCTGACGGGTTAGACAAAATGGGCTTGACTTTTATAGTCTTATGGATTAAAATTTAATTAGGTTTTGATTGAATTATCGCTTCCTACTGGGAGCGATTTTTCAATCTTACTGTTAGGTGTAACCGTCCCAGTCGTATTGAAAGTTTCATTCAACAAAACCCTCCTTTCTACCGCCAGATTATTAAGGTAAATTCTACTCCTTTCAAAAGTCCAAAGCGTCTAATATTATCCTAGCACGGAGTTGTCTCTGGCGCAAGCATAGCGGGAATGGAAGGCTAAGGGGTGATGACCCAAGGGTCGGTGGAGATGCCGGTGCCACCTGATATGGTAGTTCCAGAGGCGAGAGAAATAGCGGGGCGGACACCATTGGAATAATACACAGCGTTACTACCTGAGTAACCGATAGAAGCCACACGAAATGCATTAACACTACCTTCCGGTTTACCACGATGGTAAATTGACAATAACCAAAAATAAGAACCAGACCGTAAGAACGAACGATAGGACCATCTAGAAGAGTAATCTGACGCTGTAGTTGGATAATATCTGGTTTGCCCATCTACCATAGTAACTGCCGGAAAGCCATGCCCAGCAAAAGCTACTTCATCTTCCGTAAGAAGTGCTAATGGGTAATTTAAAAAACCATTATCAGCAGTCAATAAATCCTGCCCCGTAATGTTTGGGCAAGTTAGTGAAGCATATTTGCCGCTATAAGCATTTCGCCGCGCTGCGCCAAAGCTTACTCCGCTACCTATACCGTAGGTTAAACCTGGCGTATAAGGGATTGTAGAGTCATTTTCGGTGGGCGAAGTTGTAGTAGATCTATCATTGCACCACCCAGCACTAGTTTCTAGTTTAACGGCAAAGTTAGATAAGTTGCTTGTGTTGGTATACCAGTTTTCTATAGTAGTTTTTAGATTAGAGGCAGTCATAGTACCTTGGCTATTAGTATTTTTAAAGAGAGTGCCATTTAGGGTGGAGTCGGTGTAAAAAGTGTCATTGGAGGGATTACCAGCATATTTGTAGTCGTTATTGTAGTTATAACCTACATATACTGCATAGCCCCTAGTGCCATATAGATTAGTATCGCTGCCTATATCATAAGTTATTGTGGCGTTTGTTGTTGTTCCTTGGTTAAATGGTGAACTTCCAGCCTGCGTATTAGCTCCAGATCTAGCACAACCATCTGTGGCATCCCAAGTGCCATTGTAAATCATCTTGGTGCCACCACTACCTGTAGTTCTTACTATTCGCCAACAAGTATCACTCTTGGTTGAGTTAGCATCGTGGAGTCTGACATAGTTTTGGTAATAGGCAGAGTCACCAGATGATGGGATACCGGAACTTTCTCCATTTGGGGCATCATAATATTTATAAGTTTGATCTAATATACCTCGGAAATAATAGACATCACTTGTATTGGCCGCATCACTAGCTTCACCAAAGTAAGTAGAGTCGTATTTGTATACTCCCGAGTTAGATGTATCTGCATAAGGACTGTCTGAAACTGGTTCAGTGAGGAAAGCTTGCATATCAGATAGGGTTTGAGTTCTTTCGGTCAAGGTTTCATTGGCTGTATCTTCTGTAGTTTTAACTTGGCAAGTAACTAGGTCATGGATAGTGGTTTTACCGTAGCAAGGGTCTGTTCGCCAAATGGCATAAAGGGTTAGTTCATTAGTATCTGAAGTCTGGTCTACAACATAAGCACCGCCTATATCGTATTTAGTAGCGTTAGCATCACCAGTATAGTTACTATTACAGTATCCATCTACTGGTACTGCTGCTGTACACCAACCAGCAAAGAGATAACCAGTAGTAACTGGAATGTTGTGGTCTATACGACGAGGTGTCTCACTTGCAATGGTAGTGGTTTCACCCATGGTACCAGTATCACTAGCAGTATGATTGTCTGGCATATTAGTAACGGTGTCTCCACTACTACCTAGATTAGCATCATAAGTAATAGTATATGGTGTAGGATTACCAATAGCAGCAAAGGTAAAGTCAGTACTGTAGGCTCCTTGTGGTACAGTATAGTCTAATCTAGATCCTATAGCTACAGTATAGTTAGTAGGTATTAGGTCTCCTGTGTTAGTATCTGTACCACTAGCTGCAGTAGTAATATCTAAGATTTGGCTATTACTACCTATAGGAGCAGGTAGATAGTACTTGTTAGTAGTATTGTCTATACAGGAACTAGTGGTGCTGTCTGTACAGTACTTACTAGGTAAATAGCCCCATTTGTTGTTATAGTTAGTAGTACTAGTAGAGTCTGTAGCAGAGAAGGTAGTAGCAGTAATACCTACTGTACCAGTAGGAGGAGTAAAGGTATCTATAGTATGGGTCACATTAGGATTCACACTAGTGTCTGTATAGGAAAGGGGAGTAGAGGAAGTATTAAGGGTATAGCCACTGGCATGATTAGTCTCTACACCAATAGTCACTGCATTACTACTAGCAAACTTACCATCCTTAATAGGTGGGATATTCATTACTATTGGTCCAGTAGAAGAGACTGAGACTGTGATGGAGCTGGCTGTAGCATAGGTATTACTAACATTAAATAGTACTGGCAAGGCTAATAATAGGATAAGGGCAATTGGAATACAACTAATAAGCCCACTGAAAGTGCCAGTAGTAGTTATACACTTACCCTCCATAGTCTGGATGCTGTCTCTGACATCCCGACCGGGCTGTCTACTGACACTTTCACTGGGCTCATTATGCCAATTACTTTTCAGATACTTATTTGCGAGTTTAATTCTCTTTGTGATTAGAGACATGAGACCTCCGGGTTAGTTTGCTAATTCCCTGGCGGCTATATAAAAACGGCACCGCGAAGGGGTGCTATACACTAATTGCTTAAACCAGATGGTCTCAACAACTAATGGCCCTCACGGTGCCGTTTTCGCTGTTGAGTTTAATCTGTATAAAAGAGCCATCTGTTTTAACAATTAGTATATAGCGATTCCATTATAACACGCCAAAATCGGCTTGAAAAGTCTTGATTTTGAATGAAAATTATGGTGTTATAATAGAGGTGAGAGTGTTATTTCCAGTAGGCTTTGCCAGAAATGCGGACGTCGATATACTGAAAATCACTAATTCCCTGCCCGGTAAGGTAGCGGAGCATACGGTCGGCATCCTCAACCGAGACAGCAGTGCCGCGGTCTATATGGAGTTTAATAAAACCTGGGTAGCCATCTAGATAAAAATCTACCTCGCGAATAGAACCGCTAGGGACGACGGCCTTAATGGGTTTATAGCCAAGATCACGAAAATCCTGCTCGGCTTGGCCGATATAGGCGCGCATGCGATTAGTAATGCGACTACCAGCGGAGGCGTCTTCGTCAATAATATCGATGGTTGGTTCAGAGGTCATAGGGGCTTCCTCGGTCGGAGTGGCAATAGGCTCTGGCTCGCCGGTACCGACAAAGAAGAAACAGAGAAAAATCAACACCCCAGCCAGAGCAACGAAGCCAATAATAGTGAAAAATACTCGGCGGGCTTGGCGCTTTTTGTCTTGCTTACGAGCAGCATTACGCTCGTTTCTAGTCTCTAGCTTTTCGCGTTGCTCGCCAATAGTGCGGCCCATCTTGAAGGTGGACTGACGGTTCATCTTGCGACGAGCTAATTCTGGACGGGGCCTGTCGTCGCCTCCTCCCCCAAAATTTTGCAAGCAAACATTTTGGGGGTCCCCCTCCGGCGACACCACCCGTCCATGTTTATCTTTCTTACGACCCACCCTACTAAGCCTCCTCTAAAATAATCTCAGCCAAGCGGCGGGCGGCGTCGGAGCGGGCTTCTTCGTGCAAACGCTCAGCCATATCAGCACGGATACGAGGTGATTTAATTAAATGGCGAACTTCGTCTAAGAGTTTGGTAGGGTCGGCGACCATAGCCATATCATTAATAACAGATGCAGCCTTAGCGGCCTGAAGGCGTTCGGCATTCTTTTGTTGATGCCCACCAGGTAAACGAGCAAATGGCACTAAAATGGTAGCCTTTTTTAAGGCTGCCATTTCGGCAATAGTAGTGGCGCCGGCACGCGAAACAACTATGTCAGCTGCACCCATTAGTTCATCCATAGTAGTATTAAATTCCCACATACGGAAATTGGATTCAAGAGAGGCCTTGTCCCAGTTTTCGTATTGTTTAAGGTCAACCATATCCTCGTAGTGTTTACGACCGGCAACCAACCCGACAGAAGTGAATTTTAATAGCTCTGGCAGAATAACTCTAGTGGCCTCGTTGAGATTTTCAGAACCTTGAGAACCGCCGGTAATCACGACTAGGGGTTGATTAGGGTTGAAGGAAAAAGCGCGTTTTAGAGAGTTTTGCTTGGCAGGAGTAACGGGCTTGAAGTCAGGACTGACGGGAATACCGGTCCAGACGTAATTGGGATGGGCTTTTAAGGTCTCTTCGGATGGTGGCATACCGAAAGCTACTTTACGAGCCTTCTTCATGAGGATACGGTTGGCAAGACCAGCTACAGCGTCAGACTCGTGGATGATATAAGGGATCTTGAAAAGCCGCGCCATCAAACCTACTGGCAAGCAAACGTAACCACCTTTTAAAAAAATAATATTGGGGCGGTGGCGGTGGCGAACTAAACGACAAAAACTAATGACGAGCCCCGCCAAAAAGCCGAAGAATCCACAAATGTTACCAATAATTAACTCTTTGATAGTAATGCCAAAGTGGACAAAATAATCTCTAAAATGCCAGTCAGCATAACGGTGAAACTTTCCCGCTAGTAAACGACGTACCCGAATGTAGGCGACTTTATGATGGCGAGCTTCCTCGCCCCAGGCCACACCAATCTCGGTAGTGAGTTTGGTAACGTTTTTGTAATATTTAGGGTCTGTCCAAAATTCTACCTCGGCGCGGGGTTTTCTTTCTAAAATTTCACGCACTACGGCGACGGCTGGTGTAATGTGCCCCCCGCTGCCCCCGCCGACTACTAATATCTTCATTTTTACTACTTACCTCCCTACTAGTATAACACGAAAGTTGTAAAACGAGGCCAATTGCAAAGGCGATAAAGATCATACTGGTACCACCATAAGAAAGAAGTGGTAAAGTAATACCGGTAACAGGCACGAGGCCGGTCATAGCCATAATGTTAACTACCACTTGGGCTAGAGTCCAAGAAAAAATCCCGACAATAAGCATTCTGCCTTCACTGTCTTGGGTATATTCGGCAACTTTGACCATTCTGAGCAAAAGGGCGGCAAAAACGGCGATGATTAAAAATAGCCCGACAAAACCGAAAGTTTCACCCATCACAGCAAAGACGGAGTCGTTGATGGACTCGGGTAAATAACCAGTGGCTTGGACGGAATTACCGATACCCACGCCAAAAAAACCGCCCACGCCGATAGCAAGCATAGCATTATCTACGTGATAAGTGGCATCAGAACTCTCCCCGCCGGTGAGAGTAGTGACCCAAGCGTCTACCCGTTCCATCCGGTGGCCAGAAAAAGCCACTGCACCGACGGCGCCAACTAAAATAATAGCAAGCATAATGAGATACTGACTGGCTGGAACACCGGAAATTAAGAGCATACCAAGAACAATGGCAATTAAAGCTACGCCGGTACCAAGGTCACCTTGGCCTACTACCACAAGGGCCAAGGATATGCCGCAAATAATTATTAGAGGCAACCAAAATTCTTTAAATTTGCCGATGACACCTTCTTGTTGCTTGCGGGTAAGAAAATCGGCGAGATAGATAACAAGAGCTAGCTTCAAAACTTCGGCGGGCTGAAAATTGATACCGCCAATATCAAACCAACGACATTCGCCGAGTTCGCATTTGACGATACCGGAACTTTGCCCACCAGAAACGAGAGCCAAAAACCACAGCAAAGCTGAGAGAGTGAGGGCAATAATTATAAATGGCTTGGCGACTTTTTTGATATATTTATAAGGAATCCACTTGAAAGCGGCAAAAAAAGCGAGAAGAGCGAGGGCGACCGAGCGGAGCTGACCCCAAAAGAAATAGTTGGAATCGTAATCTGTGCCGTAAGTGGAATTTAGAACATTGGCACGCATGGGACCGATGGCGTAGATCACAATTAACCCGAGCGCCATCAGGCCTAGAGTAGCAAAGAGGATGATTAAATCGGATTTGTGTTTGCGGTTCATTTTAAGCTCCTTGGGGCAGTCGTCCGTCGGTGTAGCCCACCTAAAGTCATCATATTGCGCCTCCGGTGGCGGCGAAAAAGACGCCCATGATAGCACAGACACCGGCAACAATCCAGAAGCGCATGACAATTTTGGCTTCACCCCAGCCTTTAGCCTCTAAATGGTGGTGTAATGGGGCTGAGATAAACAATTTATGATGAAAGAATTTTTTCCAGAAAAGCTGAAGGAGGCTAGAGCCGGCTTCAATCACAAAAGGTAAACCAATCACTGGTAAAAGCAGGAATGAATTAGTCATCATGGCTACTACGCCTAGCCCAGCGCCTAGAGCAAAAGAGCCGGTGTCGCCCATCATAAAACGGGCAGGCGGCACATTGAACCAAATGTAGCTAAGAAGCCAGCCGACGACGGTAAGACAGAAGCCGAAGAGTAAAATATTGCCCTGAAAGAGCGCAATAACACCAAAGGCCCCATAAGCCATCATGGCGAGACCACCAGATAGACCGTCTAGGCCATCAGAAATATTAACCGCGTTGCTTGTAGCTACCACAGCAAAAGCAAAGATTAAAATCATACCGACTACACCAATTTCCAAATCGCCAAAGAACGGGATAAGCATAGTGGTCCAGCCGAGTTTGACAGCAAAGAACCAACCAAGTACTACACCTACAATGGTGATAAGAATAAATTTAACCGGGCCACGCAGTCCTGCTGCGCCACGTCCAGAACCAAAAATGTTAATCACGTCGTCTATAACACCTACCAAAGCCCCGCCAAGAAAGCCGACTAGCGGTAGCCAAGTCTGTCCGCGGTCTAGATTAAAAGCCCAAGTAACTACCGTAACAGCTACTACACCGATTAGTCCGGCCATGGTAGGAAAAACATGTTTGAATTTGTGGGCATGAAGCTTACGCATGACGGGTAAATCTTTGCCATCTACGGTTTCAGTTTTTTGCTTTTTCCAAAATTTGTATTTGTAAGCAAAATGGGTGTAGAAGGGGGTGAGAGCCATCGAGATTAAGAATCCCGCTAAAGCTAGTAATAATCCGTGAAATAGTTCGTCGCTAATAATCGGTAACATTTTTGATCCTTTTATATCCTCGGTTTAATCTTTAAATAATCTATTAAATAGTTGGAGAGAGTATTAAACAAATCCATGGCGTCGCCACTGCCAATGCTTTGACCCTCCCCCCACATTTTAACCATTATTACGTATTTTGGCAACTCCCCACTTGGCCCGACAAAGCCAATATAGGAGCCGACTAGTTGGGCAAAAGTATCGTCGTAGGCGCCGTTAACAATAACTTGGGCGGTACCAGATTTGCCGCCAATGTCGTAGCCGGGGCGGTCGGTGCCATCGGCAACTTTGTAACCGCGATTATTAATGAGCATAGCGCGCATAGCGGCAGAAGTTTCTTCAGTGAGGATCTGGTCGGATACTTTACTCTCGACGGGTTCTGTCACACTTTTTCCCCCTATTTCGCTTTCGTTTAATGAGGATACCTCTCCAAGTTTATTGATCGTTGATGTATCATTTAATGGTACAATCTTGTCATCTTCCAATACTCCCTTCACAATTGTCGGGGTATGCCAAGTGCCACCATTAACTACGGCAGAAAAGGCAGACGCAGTCTGAACCATGGTGATACCAAGGTTTTGACCAAATGTCATGTTAGCATAGGTGGAATCACGGCCCCAGCCTTCGTTGGGGTCTTCGATATAACCCTCAGCCTCAATTAGCTCGATGCCAGTGATTTGGCCCAAGCGGAACTTGTTGTGATAGTAATCGTAGAGTTTTTCCCTGCCCTGCTGAGTAATCCTAGTGGGGTCGCCACCGAGCAAGCGAAGAGCCTGAATAGAACCAGTATTAAGGGACCAGTAGAGGGCAGTCTTCATATTAATAGTGCCATAGAGTATACTACGCTGTTCGGCATTTTCGATTTTCCAGCCATCTACGGTGGTATAATGTTCATTGAAATAGGTGGTGTCGGCAGTCATTTTGCCTTCGTTGACGGCGGCGGCAAAGGTGAAAGATTTGCAAATAGAAGCTGGCTCGTAGGGAACCTCGGTGGTATAGTTAACAAAAGCGGCGGCATCGGTGACTTTGTCATAGTGGGCGGGGTCGTAATTAGGAAGATTTGCCATAGCGAGAACCTCACCATTATTGGGATCCATGATTAAAACCGAGGCGTTGGTGGCGGCGGTGGAGTCGATGGCGGCTTGAGCGCGCTCTTCGACACCGTATTCTAGACCACGATCCACGGAAAGTATAATGTTTTCACCGTCCTTAGATGGAATTTTGATGTTTTCGTCGCCAATAGAAAGAGCGACTTTATTGACATCGGCGGTAGCTTTAATGAGGCCATCCTCGCCAGCTAGTTGCTTATCAAGTGAGCCTTCCGTACCATATTGCCCCACTCCATCATCATTAACAAAACCGAGCAGCCCAGAGGCCAAAGTACCTTCGGGATAAACACGTTGGTTGATTTTTTTCAGCCAAATGGCTGGGGTGCCCGAATCGGCAATTTGTTGAGCGGTTTCGCGGGGGATGTTTTTAGCTACAACAGAATAGCGTAAACCTTCGGTATTATAAACTTCGTCTAAATCAGCAACGACATAATCTTTAGCATATTGGTCAATCACTTGCTCGATATCTTCTTTTTTGGTGACAGTGGGATCGATGACGATTTCGTAGGTAGTTTGATTGAGAACAACGGCTACCGGCTGGTCATGGTCCATCATATAGATTTCGCCACGTTTAGCAGTAATAGTTTCGAGAATCGTATGCTGCTCGCTGGCTTTGGCTACCCAGTTGCCATGTTCGAGGATTTGAATAAAAAAGAGCCTTAGTAAAATAATCCCAAGTAAAACGAGGACTATAGTGCGCAAAATTTTGAGCCGGCGGCGAGAAGGGTCGGTAATAGTGTGAGGTTGGTAATTATTCTGTGGCATAGCCAGTTACCATGGCGTCTTCCATGTTGGCAGCGACGGTACTGTTTTTGGCAGCTGCGACAGAGGTGAGACGTGCTTTTTCTACTGCGAGGTCTTCTTTTTCGGCGTTCATTTCAGTAATTTCGGTTTCGACGGAAGATAATTCATAGTCAAAACTGGTGGCTTTAGTGCCCTCAGCTACATAGATCAAACCAAAAACTAGGGTGAGCATACCTACAATCACAATTTGCGAAATGGAGCCGAGACTGCGCTTAGTATGGCGGATGGTATTACGGTTACGGGCAAAGCTAGTGGTAGTGTTGAAATTGGCGCCGCGTCTTGATACATAGGTTTGATTCATCATTTTTGGTTTTTCCTCGCTTGATGTTTATGTTGATGTTTAATATTTTTGTTTTTTCACATTTTTGATAGCTTATGATCTTTGGTCTCTTAGTCCGGGGGCTTTTACAAGCAGAGCTATAAGTGACTTATAAAAGCTTGCCCGGGAAGGTCATACACTTCACACTCTCTGTGAAACTCTAAATTGGTTTTGGTAGGCCTTAATTGGCCCAAGTACGCTTTATCCTGGAACCCAGAGCGGATTTAGACCCGCTCTGGTAAGGTAGGACTAAAGGAAATGAACCTTGACTGTTTGTTTGCGAGATTTATTCGCAACTACGATTTGTTTTGGCATATTGCCCTCCTTTTTTTAGTGTTTTTATTTTTATCAATTCCGCTTTCTTGCAAGACGCAACTTAGCACTGCGCGAACGCGGGTTGATAACTAACTCCTCACTCTCTGCAGTGATGGGCTTTTTGTTGATGATTTTAAGAGGCGATTCTTCGCCATAGCTACTGGCCTCTTTGAAAAAATCTTTAACGAGCCGATCTTCTAGACTATGGAAGGTGATGATACCCAGGCGACCATTTTGATTAAGTAGTTTAGGGAGAAGCGGGAGAGTTTTCTCAATCTGCTCGAGCTCACCATTAACTGCTATCCTAATCGCTTGGAAAACTTGAGTGGCGGGATGGGTCTTGGAATAACCGTGGATCCTAGTCCGAATTAGCTCGGCTAATTCTACGGTAGTTCTAAGGGGGCGATGGTGCACAATGACCCGTGCAAACATATGAGCGCGACCGGATGGGATTTCGCCGTATTTGATCAGAATCTCGGCTAATTCCCTCTCGCTGGCATGGTTAACGATGTCAGCAGCAGTCTTGCTTTGCCTTCTATCCATCCGCATATCTAGAGGGCCATCGTTTTTGAACGAAAAACCCCTGTTTTCCATATCTAGCTGCGGAGATGAAACTCCAAAATCCGCGAGTATAATATCAAAAGCCTTTCCACACTGTAAAAGCTGTAGCACCGCACTATAAAAGTCTGTGTTTATGATAGTAGTTGTCGGCGGGAACTCCTGCGCTAAATATTCGGCAGCGAATTCGTCGCGATCCACTAAAACTGCACTTTTATAATTCCGTGTCACATCCAAAATACTTCTAGCATGACCACCATAGCCAGCGGTTAAATCTAAATATGATTCGTGCAGCTGTGGGTTTAATCCTGCTAGGACTTCTGATAATAATACGGGGATATGTAGTTTCTCCATGTATATATTATTATACACTATTTTTTACTTTGCTTGAGACCGTTCAACCAGAAACTACGGCGGGTTTGTTTCTGCTTTGATTTTTGTTTGGCACAATATAGTCACCACGATTCTGACCCACGCTGGGTGGATTTCATAATCATGGCCGTTGAGAGACTTATTGTGTAATAGACCATATAGAGTTTTATTGGGAGGTGTGTTTGAGGAAGGTACGCACGATTGTTTTGACGCATCTCGCTTTAATTTAATGCGCGTCGTAGCTCCTAGTTGGTCGGTCTCAAACTTTTTTAATGTACGAACTTCTTGTTTGTTTAGCGTTTTTGTTGTTTGATTCGCTTAAATCTAGTTTATGATATTTTCACAAAAAAAGCAAGAGCTTTTTTTAACTTTTTTTAGTTTGAGTTTTGCACCGTTGTGGAAAACTTCTCTGTTATTTTCCCGAACAAAGTTGGTTGCACTCCTTCCCTTTTTGTGTTGTAATAACCGAACAGTTGGGGTCCGAACCATAATTTTCGTGAGCCACTTCGCTGCACGCCAGGAAAGTTTTTGTAAATTTTTTAACGGAAATTACTCGTGTCTCACGGCTGTCTTCACGGTTCGCACGAGATAATTTCCTAAAATTTACAAAAACTTTCTTGGGTTTGCTCTAACCTCACGAAAATTAGGTTATGGACCCCTTCGGTATGATATAATAAAGAAAATAAGGAGGAAAAATGGAAGAATTTGATGTGTTCTTGTGGGCGAACGAGGTGGATGAAGTGAAGAATAATGTCTCAGCGGAATTGTTTTTGTTTAATAAAAATTATACGCCGTATAAGATCAAATATTCAGATAAACTGGCAGGGGCAGTGAAATCGATGTTTATGAATGAAGCGGTAAAATATATTATTGAGGAAGCGGAAAAGGGACTAGAGTGTCGCGAGTACGAAAGAGCGGATGGTGAGGATAAAGTAATTTATCGTACTTCCCTTTCTAAAGTGGGGCGAGCAGAGACTCTGATTCATTTGATTGAAAATGAGTACAAGGACATAGATTATTTTAATGAAAATGAGTATGACTTTAAGAAAGTAAAGGGGATTATTGCTAAGTTTACTTATCCGGGCGAAACTGGAATGAAGACTTTTTATATTGCCAAGATTTTGCCGGCGTCATCGGCGCTGAAAGGGACTTCGTCGTGGGAGATTAACGGAGAGAGCTTTGAGCCATTTTCGGCGGAAATTGCTCTCAAAATGCCAGAGGATAACCAAGTGGCGATTGTGGATGGAGTGATTGTAGTCTTTAACCAGGCAAAGTTTGAAAATTTGTTCCAATATGATTACAAATCACAGGTAATTGCAGAGGCAAAAGCAAAGGAGCTGGCCGAGAAATACAAGTTGTCGTTTGCGGAGGGACTAACTTTGGACGGGTTGCTAGCGGACAAGAAGCCGATTTTAAAGAAGGTGCAAGCGATGGATATTGCAGAGGAAATGCCACAAGATAAATTGCTAAATTATGCAGACGAGATGCAGCTGGAGCTAATGACGGATGATGATGGCTCGATCATTATTATGGATGATAAGGATCTGACGATGTTTGTGAATTTGCTCAACGAAGATTATTACGTGTCGCCAGTAAATGGCAAAAGATACGAAATTAAATCTAAAAAATTACTCGGTGAACCGGATGGTGAACCACCGAGAGGGTAAATTGTTGAATTGCTAACTTATTTTCGTTCGTGGTTCGCTCGCGTCATGTTAATTTTTGCTATATTTCGCTCAGTCCTAAACTTATAATCTACGTCTAGGACGAGGAAATACCGCAAAAATTAACTTGGCTCGCTCAAACGAACTCAAATTAAGTTTGCAATTCAAAGTAGGATGACCCAACGAAGTCGGATTCGCCGAGAGTTTGGAAGGTTTTTTCAAGGTCTAGTTTGGCCTCAGTGACGGAGTCATTGGGGGTGAGGCTAGACTCGATTTTGGCATAGTAACCTTGTAAATTATCTACTTTGTCTAGATAAATATAAGTTCCTTCCCCCATATCTAGGCTTTGGCGACGGCGGGAAACTTCGGCTGTTGGCTTGAAGCCGAGCTGAAGAATAATGTTAACCATTTTTTCGTAGTCTTTGATTACGGTTTCTTCTACGATATCCACGCCAGAATCTTCGATGTGGCGCTTTAAGATAAAATAATATTTAGCGGGCTTGTCTACGGCTTTCATTTCGGTGCGCATGATCAGGCGGGGATAACCGGAATTAGGCTTGTAATTTCTGGGGGTGTAAATGCGGTCGTGCTGCCAGTAAACGGGGCTAAAGTTCAGCTCAATGTCAGCCAATTTTTGAATAAAATCACTGTGGTTTTTTAGCTTGCATTTTAGAATAACTTTTTTCATAGAGCTATTATAACATATTTCCCTGTTTGGAGCTAGTTGTTGGCGATGCAGCGGACTGCAAACCCAGCACTACGACTAAAAGCATAGGTTGGGTTAATATCCGAGTAACTATCGATGCGTAACCTATGCATGCTTGATGTGTTATAGTAAGTAGACGTCCAAAATTGCCCTAATTGGCCTTGATCATAGGCTTGTCCACTCTCGAAATTCCCAGAAAGGGGTACACGAAAAATTGTTCTAAAGTCAGCATAATTACTATATCTATTGACGAGTGCCTGATATTCTCCGCCAACCTTTGGTATATGCCAATTCACTGAACAAATATCATAGTCAGCATTACCGGTGCCGGCATCCGATGGATAACAATAACTACCGGCGCTAGCGGCACAATAATTATAATAAATACCTATTTTCCATTGCCCTGATTGATCATAAGAATTGTTAGATACAGCATCTTTATACTCAGAGTTGATTCTCGGTGTAGTCCAATCAACTCCAGAAATGTAGTTATTCCAAGTAGAAGTAACTGCATCAGTGGCGTATGGACTAGAGCCACCGCCGTTCTTGAAGTAATATAAGGCAGTATCAGGAGTATTGGTATTTCCCTGCAGGTCATCCAAAGAAGTAGTTGTGGGATTTAGTTTGAGGTTTTCTAGCAGCCAACACCGATTATCCTTTAGCTTAGCTACCCAGTAAACATTATTGTCTCTAACATCTATTAATTGTGCCTCCATGGTATCACTATTATCAGTTAGTTGTGAAGTATAAACATTATTACATATAGTTGTACTCATATCCTGCATCTTATAGTAACCA
>JAFWLR010000006.1 GCA_017510985.1 Candidatus Saccharimonadota bacterium
AAGCTTGACCCCTTACGAATGGGTTAAAATCATTAAAGAAAGTTCGAAAAATCTTGAAAATGAGAATGGAATGGTTATAACCGACTCTGACCGATGTAAAAAAGGGTCAAATGACCCAAAATTTAAAACCTGGTGCGGGTACAGGGAGTCGGACCCTGGTCTCATCCTTGGGAAGGATACATAATAGCCGTTATACGATACCCGCGACTATCTCTATTATATCATATAAGGGCGAAATATGCTATAATTAGGCTATGCAAGAGATATGGGAAAGGTTGAAGCAGGCTATTAAGGAACTTTATGGCTTGGATTTTGAGCCGGAGGTGACGGTGGCGCCAGAGAATATTGAGGCGGATTATTCGACGAATGCGCCTCTAAAGTTAGCGAAAGAATTACACCAAGCACCGATGGACATTGCGGGGGAGTTAGCCCAACGGCTAGAGGCGGAAGTGACGGCGCCAGGTTTTTTGAATTTTATTTTGACAGATGAATTTTTAAGCAGTGAAATACAGAATTTGAGCCAGAATTTTAGAGAAAATATATCATCAGATGAATATGCTGAGAAAGTGGTGATTTGTGAATTTAGTGACCCGAATCCGTTTAAGGTGTTACATGTGGGGCATCTATATACTTCGGTGGCGGGGGATGCGATTAGCCGGCTTTACGAATATGCAGGGGCGAAGGTGATAAGGGCGAATTTTGGGGGGGATGTGGGATTACATGTAGCAAAGACGATGTATATTTTACAACAAAAAAATCCAGAAGAGCTGACGATTGAGGATATTGCAAGATGCTATGTAGAGGGAACGGCGGCTTATGAGGATGATAAAAAAGCACATGATGAGATAACACAGCTTAATAAAGAGATCTATAAAATAAATGTGGAAAAAATTCACGGTACTAGAATAGCTGATTTGTATTGGCGGGGACGGGAGTTATCATACGATTATTTTCGGGAGTTTTATGCGAGGATCGGGGTGAAATTTGATAAATTTTATCCGGAATCAACAGTGGCGGAATTAGGATTTAGGACGGTGGAGGAGCAACTTGAGAAGGGGGTCTATGAGAAGTCTGATGGAGCGGTGATTTTTGATGGGGAAAAATATGGTCTGCATACACGAGTATTTATTAATAGAGAGGGGGTGCCGACTTATGAAGCGAAGGACGTGGGGTTGATTTTTACTAAATGGGAAGATTATCATTTTGATAAGTCGATCGTGATTACGGGAAATGAACAGCTAGAGTATATGAAGGTGGTGTTAAAATCGGTGGAACAATACGCACCGGAGCTGGTGGAACGGACGAGACATTTGACACACGGGCTGGTGAAGTTGCCGGGGAATCAGAAAATGTCATCAAGAAAGGGGAATTTCCTCAAAGCGGTGGATGTGCTAGAGATGGTAAGGGAGGCGCTTGAAAATGAGTATGATTCTAAGGATGAAATTGTGGCACTTGCGGCAACGAAATATGCTTTTTTGAAGTATAAAATGGGAGGAAATATTATCTTTGATCCGAAAGAGTCTGTTAAGATGACGGGGAATTCGGGGCCGTATTTATTGTATTCTGCGGTGAGAGCAAAGAAAATTTTGGCAAATTGTAGAAAAGATGAGGTGGTGAAGAGCGGTGAATATGATAAGTATGATAAGTATGATAAGTATGAGCGAAATTTAGTAAAGAAAATGTTGGAGTATAAAGATGTGTTGGGGTTGGCGGTGAGTGAAATGGCACCGCATAAACTGGCAAATTATTTGTATGAGCTAGCGCAAGAATTTTCTAGGTTTTATGAAAAATGTCCGGTGGTGGGAGATATAAGAGAATCAGAGCGAGCCCAGCTGGTAAAAGTTTATCTAGACACAATGATGCATGGGCTAGATTTACTAGGTATTGAAGTGCCGGAAGAAATGTAAATTGGTGGGATGGGATATATAAGAGAACTACCGAGAAAATTCATTCTGTGATATAATACCCCTATGAAGAAAGCGAAATTATTGTGGGTGGATCTTGAAATGACGGGTTTGGATCCAGTGAAGGACCGGATTTTGGAGGTGGCAGCGATTGCGACGGACATTAATTTGAATGAAATTGCAACTTATCAGGCAGTGGTGAAAGTGCCAGATGAATTGATGCGAAAACGGATGGTGGGAAAATTTTGGGATGCACATCCTAAAACGCGGAAAGCGTTGATGGCGCAAAATGCGGGGGGGAGGCCAATTGAGGTAGTAGAAAAGGAACTTATAGAATTAGTAGATAAAAAGTTTGGAAAAATGGTGTATCTAGCGGGAAACTCAGTACACCAAGATCGAAAATTTATTGAACGAGAAATGCCAAAATTAAACGAAAAATTGCATTATCGGATGTTGGATGTGTCGGCGTGGAAGATTTATTTTGAGCATGCGAAGGGCAAAAAGTTTAAGAAATCTGAGGATCACCGGGCGCTAAGTGATATTAATGGGTCTATAGAGGAGTTAAAATGGTATTTGACGTTTCTAAAATAGTGGGAATTGATGAATTTACGATGCGAAAAGAACCGGGGCGGGAGCTGTATTTGAAAAATGGGCGAGCTTTTTTGATACTCAATCCACATACGATTGAAATGCGGTGTGATTTGCGTTTGAGTCAAAATTTGCAGGAAAAATATGAGTCGGTGATGGAATCGCGGTATTTTGGACGTGGGGGGATAGAGGTAGTGCCATCCGAGCAGCTAGACCAAAATGAGCTAGAGGATTTGGTACGACTAAGTTATAATTTGACAGAATAATTATTTAGATTTGTTGGTTTTCTCGGATTTTTCAGATTTGTCGGACTTGTCGGATTTTTTGGCGGCGAGCTTGTCGCGGCGGCGATTGATGCGGTTCATGCCTTTGATAACTAGGAAAATAACCCAGGCGATTACGAGAAATTCCACGACATTTTGGATGAAATTGCCATAGGCGATGACGGCTTCGTCGCCGTTGCCAAAGAAGTTGGGGATTCTGATGGATAGACTAGTAAAGTCTACTCCACCGAGTAACAGGCCGACGATGGGCATGACAATGTCATTGACTAGAGAGTTAACAATCATAGTGAAAGCGCCGCCGACGGCTACACCTACGGCGAGATCGATCATAGATCCGCGATTGATGAATTCGATAAATTCTTCTTTAATGCTCTGTTTTTCTTTGAGTTTTTCGATTTCTTCTGATTTGGCCATATGGTCTCCTTTAATTATTGTTTGCCACCCTCTGAAAAATTGTCAAATTGATCATAAAGGGTGGTCAAACTTTCATATGAGCTGCTTAGGATGTTTTGGAGGGATTCGTCTTTAGTGGATTTAATAAGAGAAGTTTCTTCGGTGGTGATAAGGGCAATTTCGTAAGCTATTTTATAGGCGTAGGTGCGATCTAGAACGCCGTTGATTTTGGCTTCGAAAAGGTCGCTTTCGAGATCGTCTTTTGCGAGAGTAGCTTCCTCTTCTAGGCTGTCGCTAATATCTTTAATATTGAAATTGTATTTTTCTTCTAGATAAGCTGTTAATTGGCTGCTAGTATTAGACAAGATACCTTGCAAAGATGCACTATAAGACCTCAAATTAGAGGATTTAATGTATGGTTGATAATCTTGGACGATGGCAGTAGTGTTGTTTAAATGTAAAAGAAGGGAATAGCTTAAAGATTTTTCGTCGCCTTTGCCACTACTGAGGATGGAACCAAAAATAATAATGACAATGAGAAGCGCTATGCCAATAGCTCCGACGAGAAAGAATTTGGATGATAAAAGACCGTTGATGCCTTTGGCTTTGGGGGCTGGTCGGTTTGACTCGGATATTTGGTTGAGATATTGTTGTCCGTCCATATGATATAATTATATCATATGCAAGACGCAAAGGAGGAAATAAGATCCCGTCTGGCAGTAGAAGATGTGGTGGGTCAGTATGTGGAACTGAAGCGGGCTGGGCGGAACTTGAAGGGGCGTTCGCCTTGGGGGGTGGATAAGACTCCGTCGTTTATGGTGTCACCAGAAAAGGGGATTTGGCATGATTTTTCGGCGAATAAAGGTGGGGATATTTTTACTTTTGTGATGGAAGTGGAGGGGATTAGCTTTCGGGAGGCTCTAGAAAAATTAGCGGCGCAGGCGGGAGTGGAACTTACGCGCTATAATGGTGGGGACGTGAAGGTGGCACAGAAAAAGGTGCGAGCAAGGGAGGCATTGGCGCTAGCGACACGATATTATCAGGCGTGTTTGGCGCGAAGTAAAAAAGTATGTGAATATGTGTTTTATAAGCGGAATTTGAATCGGAAAACAGTGGAGGAATTCAAAATTGGTTATGCGCCGATGGATGGTAAAGCGCTGGTGAAGGCGCTAGGGAAAAGGGGGTATGGTTTGGCGGATTTGGAAACGGCGGGGTTGTTGAATAGATTTAAGGGTGATTTGTTTAAGGGACGGATGATGGTGCCATTTATAGATACAGTAGGGAACGTGATTGGGTTTACAGCGCGGATAATTAACGAAGGGGAACCAAAATATTTAAATACGCCAGAGACTTTGTTGTTTAATAAGTCGAAATTTATTTTTGGTTTATATCAAGCGAAGGAAGCGATACGGCGAAGTGGGTATGTAGTAATAGTAGAGGGTAATATGGATGTGATATCTTCGCATCAGGCGGGAGTGAAAGAGGCGGTAGCAACTTCAGGAACAGCAATGACAGAGCGGCATTTAAAGGCTTTATCTAATTTAACTTCGGACATTCGGTTGGCTTATGATGGAGATGAAGCGGGAGTGCGTGCAACAGAGCGGGCGATTATGCTAGCAGGGGATATGGGGATTGACCTCACAGTAATTTCAGATTATAAGGGGGCAAAGGACCCGGACGAGCTAATTCAGAAAGATCCGGTTTTGTGGCAAAAGGCGGTGGAAAAGGCGGTGCCGGCGGTGGATTGGTTGCTGGACAAATATGAAGATAATTTGAATTTGAACGAAGCGATGGATAAACGAAAATATTCGGATGTGGCGTTGAAACTGCTTGGTTATATTACGGATGAGGTAGAAAAAGCGAGTTATGAGGAAAAGGTGGCGCGGAAGCTAGGAGTGGAGGTTTCTGTGCTGCGAGAGAAAGGGGATAGGCTGAATCGGAAATTGGCGGAAAAGCCGCAAAGGTATTTAAAAAAGCCAAAGACGGAAGTGGTGAACTTGGATAAATTGACGAAATTGGAAAATAGTTTGCTTGCGCTTAAAGTTTTCGGTGGGATTACGGATGTAAAGATTCCACTAGAGATTCCGGAGGATGATACGAAGCTAGCGGAGCTGGAAATGATTTTTAATCGGGAACACGAAGCTTCTAGTGATAATTTGGAGCGAGAAGCGGCGGAATTATTAGAACGATATAATAGGCAAGTGAATCAGGGTAAGATTCAAATGTTGTCGGAAAGATTGGCGGGGATGGATGAGGAGGATGAGGAATATTTGGAATTATTAAGAGAAATTCAAGAGTTACAAACTAGAAATTCGTAATTTTGGATGGAATAAGGATTTAGTGATGGTGGGCTGTTAGAAAATAAAGGAATATGATATAATGATGTTTCAAGGAGAACTTATTATGGCTAAGATTAGAAAAGCTATTATTACCGATGCTGGATTTGCGAGTCGGTTTTTACCTATTACTAAAACAATTCCTAAAGCGATGATTCCAATTGGGGCAAAGCCGGTAATGCAATTGTGCGTGGAAGAGTGTGTAGAAGCAGGGATTGAAGAAATTATTATTGTGGCGACGCCAAAGACAATGGGGCAAAAAATTTATGATGATTATTTTCATAATCCGGCCATAAATGTAAAAGAGTTATTGGACAAGCAAGGGAAATCGGAAAGATTTGAGCCGGTGGAGGAGGTGTTGAATTTTCCTAGAATTACCGTGATAGAGCAAGATCCGAATTTACCATATGGAAATGGCTCGCCAATTGTATCAGCAAAGGAATTTGTAGAAGGGGAGGAGGCGTTTGTGGTACTATATAGTGACGATTTGATTTTGGGGCCGAGTGATGTGCGGGCACTAATTGATGAGTATAATGAACACCCGGAAGCAAAAGCAGTGATTGCGGCGCAAGAGATGCCGGAGAAGGCATGGCATAAATATGGGATGATTGCTCTCAAGGATAATGGAACCTTGAGTCATATTGTGGAAAAGCCAAAGACGCCGGATTTAAGTCCAAGTAATTTGACGAGCTATGGGCGGTACCTTTTGACGCCAGAAGTGTTTGATTATTTGGTGCCGTCTAATACGGGATTAGATGGGGAACTGTGGACGGTGGATGCGATTACGAAATTAGCTGAACACGGGGATGTATATGTAGCAAGAAGTAAAGGTAAATGGATTACGACGGGGGATCCGAAAAATTATTTTATGGCACATTTAGAATATACATTATCAGAAACTGACTATGGCGATGAAATAAGAAAAATGGTACAATAGAAGAAAGGAGAGCAAAATGAATGTAGCAGAATGGATAATAGTAGCAATTTTAAGTATGACACTTTTGGTGTTTTTGATACTAGGGATTATATTGATTGTGAAATTGCTGGGTTTGACGAAAGAAGTGAAGGAAATTGCGATTGAAGGCAAAGATATTGCGCGAAACACTAATGGTATTGTATCCAATGTGAAGGGAATGACGTCGATCGGTGGGACGGTTGAGATGTTTGTGGATAAATATATTAATCCCAAACTAAAAAGTAAACTTAACGAAAAAGAAGGGAGTAAAAATGACGGAAAAAACAAAAGCACAGAAAAAAAGTAGTGGGATAGGAAAGTTTTTTCTGGGTGCGGCGATTGGTGCAGCGGTGGGGGCGGTAGCGAGTAAATTTATTAAATTTAGTAGAGATGATGACGATGAGGATGAGTTAGAACTAGAACTAGAGGCTAAATTAGCAGATGAACCAAAAAAGGAACGAAAGCCGGCTGTAGCGGAAAAACTTGAGCCTAAAGGTGAAGAGAAGAAACCTGGACCAAAAAGCGAGGATAAAAAACCTGAGCCAAAAGAAAGTCTAAAAGCTAAAAAAGAAGATAAAAAATAAATTGTTAGACTAAAATGATCTCGTTTGAAGCTATAAGTTACGAGGTCATTTTGTCTAGTAGAATCATGTTATAATTGTTAATATGAAGTTGAAGCCGAGTGATTTTGTCCATCTGCATAATCATACACACTATTCGTTGCTAGATGGGTTGACTAAGGTGCCAGAATTAGTGCAGTTTGTGAAGGACGATGGTATGGAGGCCGTGGCCGTAACTGACCATGGTACAATGAGCGGGTTGGTAGAACTATATAAGGAATGCAATGCAGCAGGAATAAAACCGTTATTGGGGTTGGAGGCTTATGTAGCGGCGCGGAAAATGACGGATAAAGACCCGGCGCATGATAAACAGAGATTTCATATTACCTTGATTGCAATGAACAACAAAGGATTTGAAAATTTGTGCCGGATTATGAGTAATGCGGAAGAACACGGAAAATATTATAAACCGCGAACGGATCATGATGAGTTGGAAAAATATAACGAGGGGATTATTTGCCTGTCTGGATGTATGGGGTCGGAAATATCGGAGGCGATAAGGGCGGGGGATGATGAACGGGCATATGAATTAATAGATTGGTATAGAAATATATTTAAAGATAGATTTTATCTTGAGATGCAAGACCATGGGCATCCGAAATCTACTACTCATTCGGCGGAACAGAAAAAGGTGAATGACTGGCACATGGCGCATGCGAAAGAATTGGGGTTGCCAATAGTAGTGACTTGTGATGCGCATTATTTGAAGCATGAAGATCAGGATGCACATGAAGTGCTACTATGTATTGGCACGGCATCTAATTTGTCGGATACAAAACGAATGACGTTAAAGGATTATGATTTGCATGTGATACCAGCGGAAGAAATTATTGAACATTGGCAAGATACTTGTCCGGAGGCAGTGTTAAATACGAAAAAAATTGCTGAGCGATGTAATGTGGATTTACAGCTAGGGCGGATTTTGATCCCGAAATTTCCGGTGCCGGATGGAGAGGATGAAAAAACATATTTGGATAAATTGGTGTTTCAGGGATTAGTTTATCGGTATGCGGATAAGAAATTAGAAGATACAGTAGATTTGACGGTAGAAGAATGCCGGAAATTGTTGGAAGAAGTAGATGAGGGGCGAGATGAAGAGCACAAGGTACTACCGCGGATTGACTATGAACTTTCGGTAGTAGATAAAATGGGATATAATGGGTATTTCTTAATTGTACAGGATTTTATCAATTGGGGAAAGTCGCAGAGAATTGTGTATGGGCCGGGGCGGGGAAGCGCGGCGGGGTCGATTTTGGCTTATGCCTTAAGAATTACAGAATTAGATCCGCTAAAATATGATTTATTGTTTGAGAGATTTTTGAATCCGGATAGGATCAGTATGCCGGATATTGATACGGACATTCAGGACACGCGGCGAGATGAGGTGATTGAATATTGTACGGAAAAATATGGTGAAGCACGGGTATCTAATATTGCGACTTTTGGTAAAATGATGGCAAAGAATGCGGTGCGGGATGTAGCGAGAGTTTTGGAGGTGCCGTATGCGGAGGCGGATAGGTTGGCGAAAATGGTGCCAGATCCGGTGCAAGGGCATCATGTAAAGTTGAAGGACGCGATTCGTGAAGTGCCGGATTTGAAGCAGGAATATGAGACAAATCCAACGTCTAAAGAGGTGATTGATTTTGCTTCACGATTAGAAGGAACGATTCGGAACCATGGGGTGCATGCGTGTGGGGTGATTATTGCACCGGACGATTTGGTAAAATTCTTGCCGCTTGAAGTATCGGCGAAGGGGCCGATTGCGGCACAGTTTCCGATGGGACAAGTGGAGGAGCTGGGGCTTCTTAAAATGGACTTTTTGGGATTGTCTAACTTATCGGTAATTAATAATGCACTTAGAATGGTAAGGAAAGTTTATCACGACGATATTGATTTATCATCTTTACCGCTAGATGATAAAAAGACTTATGAGTTGTTACAGAGAGCAGAAACAACCGGTGTATTTCAGCTGGAATCGGCGGGGATGAAGCGATATTTGAAAGATTTGAAAGCCTCGACTTTTGAAGATATTATTGCAATGGTGGCGCTGTATCGTCCAGGACCGATGCAGTTTATTGACTCATTCATTCGGCGAAAACACGGACAAGAAGAAATTACTTATTTGCATCCGGGATTAGAGCAAGCACTAAAAAATACTTATGGAATTTTGATTTATCAAGAGCAGTTTATGCAGATTTCTAGGACTTGGTGTGGGTTTACGGGTGGACAGGCGGATACTTTGCGTAAAGCAGTAGGGAAAAAGAAAATAGATTTGATGAAGAAAGTGAAACCGGAGTTTATTGAAGGCGCAGTGAAAGTGGGTGGGGCGACAGAAGAGATTGCGGAAAAGTTTTGGTCGCAACTTTTGGAATTTGCTAACTATTGTTTTAACAAATCGCATGCAGCATGTTATGCTTTGATTGCTTACTGGACGGCATATTTGAAGGCACATTATCCAGATGCTTTTATGGCGGCATTGATGACGGCGGATATGCGGTGGACTGATCGGCTGGCGATTGAGATCTCTGAATGTAAACGGATGGGGCTAAAAGTGTTAGGGCCGGATATTAACGAATCTTACGGTGATTTTGGGATTGTGGGGGGTGAAAATACGATTCGGTTTGGACTGTCGGGAATTAAAAATATGGGCAAGTCGCTAGTGGAAGAAATTGTGATCCCAGAACGAGATAAGAACGGACCGTTTAAGTCGGTGTGTGATTTTGCAAAGAGAGTAGATTCGAGAAAATTTAATAAAAAATCATGGGAGTCAGCAATTAAGACTGGAGCGTTTGACAGGTTTGGGTCGTCACGGTCGGATTTATTATTTAATTTGGAAGCGATACAAGCTTATGGATCGAAAATTCAGAAGGATGTGGGGTCGGGACAGACGGATTTGTTTGGGATGATGGGCGAAGCAGGAGCGGTGCCAGAAGTAGAAATAAAACCAGCACCGGTGCAGCAGCCAGATAAGGAATTGTTGCTGTGGGAGCGAGATTTGATGGGGCTGTATCTTTCGGCGCATCCGCTAGATAAGTATGATACTTATTTTGAAGAACAGACACATCCGATGACCATGATTACAGCGGAAAATAATAATAAAATGGTGACAGTGGGAGGGATTATTACGGCGGTGCGGACGATTTTGACGAAGAAGGGTGATAAAATGGCATTTGTGAAGATGGAAAATAAGACGGATGAGGTGGAGTTTATTGTGTTCCCGAGTGTGTTTGCAGAGAGTGGAGCGAAATTAGAAGTAGACAATGTAGTGCGAGTGCGAGGCAAGGTAAATGCGACGGATAAGGAAGGGAGGATTACTTCGGATGTAAAACTATTAGCGGAAACGGTGGAGCTAATATCGGACGAAACGTTAGAAAAATACCAATCAACTGGGACCAAGCTGGCAGCGCCGGTGAGTGCACCAAGTGGAGGGAAGCGTAAGTATAGTAAATCTTCGGCGGAACGAGTTTATGGGGATGGTGGTGGGGCTGGTGGTAGTGTGGAAATGCCGCGAGTATTAAAGGAGCCACCAAAAGATGTGCGGAAAGAGAGACTATATATTTTGATTGAGAATCCGGAGGATGTTGAAACATTGACGGCGATTCGGAGGCTGGCAGATATTTATATGGGAGTGCAGGATGTGGTGCTAGTATTAAAAGACAAAAAGGGGATGCGGCCACTCAAAATGCCGTTTCGGGTAGAAGCAGGAGAGGAATTGATAAGAAAATTGAAGGAATTGGTGGGTGAGGATAAGGTAAAAATAAATTAAGTGATATAATAATGGGTATGAAAAAGAGCAAAACTAATGATATGGTGACAGTAAATCGCAGGGCGCGGTATGATTATGCACTCGGTGATGAAATTGTGGTGGGGATGGTGCTGACTGGGCTGGAGGTACGTTCTATCCGGGACCATCACGTACAACTTAGGGGCTCTTTTGTGACAGTGCGAAATGGGGAATTGTGGTTAAATAATTTGACACTGGGGGCAGAGACGGCGCGGAATATTAAGCTACTAGCAACTCGGAAACAAATTGTGGCGTTGGAAAGAGAAAGGGTGGCTGGGTCGACGATTGTACCGGTGAGAATATTGGGCGGTGCGCGTTATATTAAATTGGTGATTGCCGTGGGAAAAGGTAAGAAGAAATATGATAAGCGAGAAACGATTAAGAAACGTGATATCGAGAGAGGAAGATATTAATGAGGATTTATTCTTGGAACGTGAATGGACTTCGGGCGGTAATTAATAAAGGAGCTTTACAGAAATTTATTGAGACAGAGCAGCCGGATATTTTGTGTATTCAAGAAACTAAAGCTAAACAGGGTCAAGCCGAAATAGATTTGCCGGAATATGAAGAAGTTTGGAATTCGGCTGAACGTCCTGGTTATTCTGGTACAGCTATATTTACCAAATTAAAGCCCTTATCGATTCAAAATACTTTGCCAGTAGATTATAGTTTTCAAGATAGTTTTGGTGATCCATGTAATGAGGGGAGAGTATTAACGGTTGAATATGAACAATTTTATTTAGTTAATGTTTATACGCCAAATTCTAAACGGGCACTTGAAAGACTTAAATTGCGTGAAGAGCTTTGGGATCCAACTTTTTTAAAGTATCTCAAAACTTTAGAAAAGATTAAGCCAGTGGTAGTGTGCGGGGACTTTAATGCGGCGCATATGGAGATTGATTTGGCGCGGCCAAAGGCGAACCGCAGGAATGCAGGATTTACAGATGAGGAACGGCAAGGCATTTCTAATTTAATTAGCGCGGGGTTCATGGATACTTTTCGAGTGTTTTATCCGGAAGAACAGCGTTATACTTGGTGGAGCCATTGGGGGCATGCGCGAGAAAATAATATAGGGTGGCGGATTGATTATTTCTTTGTTTCAGAAGCGCTAAGGAAAAATTTGAAGGCAGCAGAGATTTATGAAAATTATATGGGATCGGATCATTGTCCGATTAGTATAGAATTGGAGTTTTGATGGATTATTTTGCTAAAGTAGAAAAAAAGCCGGAGCCGGATTTAGTTTGGAATATTCCAGAACAAAAATATGGAATAGTGAAGATTGTGGGAGGGAATAGCCAAAACTTTCGGACGGTAATAAAAACGGCGGAGTTTATGACAAAAAACTATCCGATTGAAAGATTGACGATGGTGTTGCCGGATAGTTTAAGAAAACAATTGCCGGAGCTGCCGGATGTAATTTATATAGGAGCAACTGAGTCGGGGTCTTTTGAAGATGCAGGAATTCTTGAGATGGTGATGGCGAGACCAGATTATAATTTGTTGATAGGGGATTTATCAAAAAATGCAAAGACGGCGCAGGTAGTGGGGAATGTTTTGCAGAATTTAACTTGTCCGACAGTGGTGACGCGAGATGCAGTGGATTTAGTGGCGGAAACGAAACCAGAGCAAATTTTGCTGAACTCAAAATTAATTTATTTTGCAACGATGCCACAATTAGTAAAATTGTTACGGGCGGTATATTATCCAAAGATGCTGCTACTAACGCAATCTTTGATGCAAGTGGCGGATGTGCTACATAAATTTACTTTGAGTTATCCAATTAAGATAGTAACTTTGCATAATGAGCAGATTTTGGTGGCGGAAAATGGGATGGTAAAAGTAGTGCCGTTAGCGAAATCTGGTTATTTACCAATGTTTTTTTGGCAAGGTGAGATGGCGGCAAAAATCACAATGCTGAACTTATATAATCCGAATAAGTTTATAGACGCTACGCTTTGTGCGATTTTTGCTTAGATAGTATGTTTTCGATATCTACGGCGTCACGGGAGATGTGTTTGCGGCGTTGGCGGAGGAAGAACCAGATGAAGATAAAGATAGAACAGCCAAAGATGAAGAGACCGTATTTGACGGGAGCGGGCCAGCTAGTGGCAAAGAGGATAAAGGCATTGACGATGCCAAGGCAGATAGTGTATAAGTAGCGGCGGGTGAGAACGATTTTTTTAGCGAGAGGAAAATTGCGTTTAGTAAGAGAGTTTTTAGTGCAGTTGTCTGGATGGCCGAAAAATTTGCCGTAAAGGATTAATTCGAGTGAACCGCAAATGAGAGTGTAGTAAATGATTACTATTAGTCCGACGATCCAATTTACTTGTAAAGTACAGAATAGAACTTGAGCGGCAGCTAATAGTACATCGGAAACTATGTCAAATTGAGCGGCGTATTTGCGATATTTGGGGGTTTTGTTTTTAGGAAAAGGCCATTTGCGAGCGCAAGTGCCGTCAAAAGTGTCGGTGAACTCGGCAACGAGAAAAATGATAAAGGCGTTTTCGGCAGGACTGCCGATAAAAGCTAAGATTAATAAAATAATAGCAAGAATAAATCTTGAAAGGGTGAGTAGATCAGCCAGATAACGCATAGTATATATTATACACTAATTTGAATTGTAGGTAAAATTAACTGGCAAAGTTTGATAGAAGATAAGTAGAAAAAAAGAGCTTCTTGTGGGGAGCTCTTTTTTGCGATTATATTACATTTTGTCGATAGATTCGATAAGGTAAAGGAGGGCTTCGGCGCGTTCTTTTTCGTCGGGAATGTCGGAAGCGGTGTGGTAGGCAGAATCGAGGACGGTGTAATCTTTAAGGTCTTCGAAGATGTCGCGGTAAAGATTGAACTTTTGGTTGGGAGCGATGTCGAGTTGGCTGAGCAAGGGGGCAAGATCACGTAAGGCAGCTTCTTTGATTTGGTGGACATTAGAGGTTTCGATTGATTGAGGTTTTTCCATAATGGGTTTTGGTGTTGGTTCTGGAGTTGGTGTAGATTCTGTTTTGGGCTCTGGCGTAGGCTCTGACGTAGGCTCTGATGCAGGCTCTGGTGCAAGCTCTGATGCAGGCGCCGGAGCTACTGTTGGTTGAAATGTAGCCAAAGACTCTGGTGTAGACGCAGGTTCAGCTGTGAGGTTTGGCATAGGCGGTAAAGTGGGCTCGGAAGAAATGGCGGGTGCGGGAGCAGGAGTATTTAGTTCTGGCGCGTTAACAGGGCTGAAAGGAATAGATGGCGCGGGCGCAGGGGCAATTGGCTCGACTTTGGGTTCAGGGAAAGGACCGATTGGCTCGCCAAGCTCACCGGTGTCACCTTCAGGAACAGAAGATGGAGCGGCAACTGGGTCGGAAAAGACTGGGTCGACGTTGGTAGTATTGGTTATGTCGTCGATAGCCTTCTGAAGTTCGTTGTCCATATTGGCGTTATTGATTGTTTGATTGTTGATATCTTGAGTATTCGCAGTTTGATTTTGGTCCATTTTGCCCACCTTATTTAATATTATTGTGCTTATGTCTATGATAGCATAGATTTTCTAAATACGCAAGAAGTTTACAATTTTATCGAGAAAATCTAACTTGACTTCTTCCATAGGAAGACGGCTACCAAGAGCGTCAACGATACCTTCGCCGCTGTCACCAGGAAAATAAACTTTGACGCTGAGGCCGAAGCGTTTTTGGGGGATAAGGACGGCAGAGAAATGAGAGCCTTCTTTTAGAATGCCAAAAGCTTTGAAATCTTCGTATTTGTGAAGTTTGGTTCCTTCGGTGAGACCATCTTTAGATAAAGTATATTTGATTTTGCGTGGAGGGCGAAGGTTGGAAGTCAAGATGGTGATAATGCTAAGGATAACAAGAATAAGGAAGGTCCACCAGCCTTGCCAGATGGCGATAGCGGAAAGACCAACGCCAATTAAAATTAAACCGATATACCACCAAATATTGCGGTCACGAACGATGTATTCTTCGGCTTCCCATGAAATGTTTTGAAATGCTTGTGCCATAAATTAAGTATAACACAAATCTTAAAAATATGATAGAATAGGTAGTAATGGAGGGTTACCCAAGTGGCTGAAGGGGACGGTTTGCTAAATCGTTAGGCTGGGGCGACCTGGCGCGGGAGTTCGAATCTCCCACCCTCCGCCATACATCTAGTGATGTATCATTAAAAAGCGGAATTCGGATCTCGCTTCGTTCGATGCGAATATCCCGCCTTCCTTCAGAAAAAGATTGTGGATCGGGGCGAGTTGTGATATAATGAAGATATGAGAAAGTTTTTAAAATTAATCTTGCCGGTATTAGTGGTAGGTGTAATGGCGATAGTAGGAATGATGGGCGTAATGGGTGCTTCGGCGTTAACTTTGGAAGAGGGAGCGCGGGCAGCAAAGTGTGACGAGTGCCCAGAGAATTTATTCGGTGATACTGGAGTGTTTAAGCAAGTGACAAATACAATTTTGTATATTGTAGGGATTATTGCGGTGATTATGTTGATTATTGGGGGGATTAAGTATGTGATATCAGGTGGGGATGCGAAGAAAGTGACGGACGCAAAGAACACAGTACTATATGCAATTATTGGGTTAGTAGTGTGTTTCCTTGCCTTTGCGATTGTGAATTTTGTGATTTCGGCGTTACCTTCAGGGGCTTAAACTTTTCTTTGGGCAAAGAAAAGTTTAGCAAAAGAAACTAGAAAGAAAATTAAGTTGGAAGTGAATTCCAACTTAATTTTTGATAATGGTTCAATAATCCAGTTGGGATTATTGAGAGAGAGCAAGGACAGTGATAATGATGTTTTCTGTGCCAGCTCTTTTGAGAAGGGCGTGGGCAGCTTGAAGGGAAGCGCCGGTGGTCCAGACGTCGTCAAAAAGAATGTAGGTAGATTTTGGGCTGATTTTGATATTGGGATCTAATTGGTAAGCGGTGGTGGCTTGGGCAAGACGAGTTTCGCGGGTGGAACCGACTTGAACGGTATTACGTTGACGAGAGAGGATATTTTCTAATTTGGCGTTTTGGCGGAGTTTGACGAGATGTTTGGCAATAAGTTCGGTGTGGCTGAAGCCGCGTTCACGGATATGACGATTGATGGTGGGGAGAGGAATAATGATGGGATTTTTGACTGAAGGGAGGATGGCGTTTAGAATTTCGGCAAGAGGTACAGCAAGAGAACGAACAGAATTATATTTGAAAACATGAATTAAGTCACCAATTAAATCTGAGCGGTTACCAACGATAAAAATAGGCGGGAGGTTTTTACAATTTGGACATTTCCCGGTGGGACTTAATTGGCGGCAGATTGGACAAAGATTTTGGTGTTGAGAAATTATGTAATTTTTACAACGGTCACAAAGTGGCTGACCGATATGGCCGCAACCCCTACAAGAGTGAGGTGCAAGGAGGCTGAAAAGGCCGGGGAATGTTGTATTTTTTACAATATTTGGCATATTTACTTGATTTTAGCATACTAATGGTGTATAATAAAGCATAACAATATAAGTGGAGGAAATATGGCTCGTACAAATAGTGACGATTTGCTGATGGAAGACGACCTCGCAGCAGCGTTTCTCGGCGGTGACGAAGAGCTCACGGCGCCGGTGGAGGCAGAGGAACCTGTGGTAGAGGAAACCGCGGTCCAAGAGGAAATCAGCGAACCAGTCGAAGAAGATGAATGGGTGGAGACCGACGAGTTCCCGGGGCAACTAGCAGTAGATGTCTACGAGACCGCCGATCAGTTAGTAGTAAAAGCTCGCACCGCTGGCATCTCGAAATCTGATCTCGATGTCAGTATTTCCGATAATATCTTGACAATTTCGGGAGTGTTGTCTGGAGGCGAGGACGAACAGACCACTAGGTGGCATATTCAAGAATGCTATTGGGGTGAGTTTTCACGGACGATTGCTTTGCCAGTGCAGGTACGTGAGGACGAAAATAGCGTGAAGGCTGAGTTAAAGGACGGGGTGTTGACGATTACCTTCGAAAAGGAAAAGACAGAAGCTCCGAAGAAGATTGCGATACAATAAATGCGTTTTGCTTTAAACTTTTTTCTGAGAAAAGTTTAATAAAAAAGGTAGTAAGAAAATTGAAACGGAATTCACTTCCGTTTCAATTTTTGATAATAGCTATTTATTTCTATTGAGTATAAATAAAAAGATAAGTATGACTAATAATTAGCCGATGATATTTTTAATAACGAAGTTAACGATAGCGAAGGCAAGAATACAAACGACAAGACCAATAAGACCATAGAGGATGGTGTCTTTAGCCTTTTTAACTTTGCCGGCGTCACCTGAAGAAGTCATATAATTAACGCCGCCAATAATCATAACAACAACACAAACAAGACCAAGGACACCGATAACAGCGTTAATGATATTAATAATGGATTCATTAAGTGGGGTTGAGGTTTGATCCTTTATATATTTGCCAGCATCAGCGTCGTTTGCGGCAAATTGAGCGATTATATCTTTCATTTTTTAGTCCTTTATAAATTATCTTGAGTTGATTATATGATATATTATTGAAAAAAGCAAGAGTTTTAGCCGATGATATTTTTAATAACGAAGTTAACGATAGCGAAGGCAAGAATACAGATAGCGATACCGATGGCAGCATAGAGGATGGTTTTTTTGGCCTTTTCGACTTTACTGGCGTCACCAGCGGAAGTCATGTAGTTGATGCCGCCGATAATAACGAAAATGACAGCGAGAATACCAGAGGCGGTGATGATGCCATTGAGGATACCGATGATAACTGTAGCGATACCGCCATCATCACTGCCAGTGTTGGTGCAACCAGCAGAAGCTTGGACGGACTCGGGTAAGTCGGCGCAGTTGGCAGTATTATTAGCGGCAAAAGTGGGGATAGTGAGAATGGCACCAAAACTGAGGGCAAAAACAAGAACGATAATTTTAAGTGATTTGAAGATTGACATAAGATTCCTTTCTTGGGTTAATTAGCGCTGCCTCTTCGGCAGACCGGACGGTATTACTAATGAAGACAGTGATGATTTCGGCGAGGGCAACAATGGCGAGACCGATGAGGGCATAGAGAATCATATTTTTGGCTTTTTGGAGTTTGTTGGGGTCACCGGCGGAAGTAGTGTATTGGATACCGCCACCAACGACAAAGATGACACAGACAACGCCAGATATGGCGATAATCCAGTTGATGGCTGATTGAGCCATACTGCTAGGATCGGCACAGCTGGTGGTGGCACAGTTAATGAGGCTGCCATTTTGGATAAGGACAATACGAATGGTGTTGAGGATAATATTGGCGGAAATGACAATAGCGAAGCCGATGAAAGCCTGATTTAGGGTCTTCTTGCCGGTGGCGACTTTGCCAGGATCGCCGCCAGAAAAAATATAGAGGTAGCCGCCGTAAATAATATAACCTAAAATGAGGTAAGCAGTAATGACGGTAATGTCAGTAAAAACATTGGCGACAATAGTCCAAATACCACTTGAAAGGGATGCTTCGTCGTTGATATTGACGTTGCAATCCCAAGAGGTGAGACCGAGAAAACCTTGACAATCATTGCCGGTGCGGCCAGTGAAACCATCAGCAAAAGCGGGAGTAATAGGGGAAATAGCAAGAATGGCCGTGGCTAGGATACAGATAACTAGGGCTTTTTTGAGTAGATTTTTCATAACTAGTAACTTTATTTTATATTAGCACATGTTAGGAAAAAAGCCAAGATTTACGGATTTAGGTGTGAGGTTGGGATTTTTGACATAAGCGTTAAATAGGATGTGACTATTGACAAAAGAGCTTATGCGTGCTATAATTAGCTTATGCCTTGAAGGGAGGCGCTTTTAATATGATAGAGAAAAAGAGGTCAAAAATGAGACTCGGGAGGGTTGTTTTTGGGTTCTTTTTGGCTATTATAGGGGTAATAGGGCTGATTGGGGGGATTGAGGCTACAACTGGGGTAGCGTTTGCAGATCCGACGGATAATAATACCTCTGTAAATAATGTGGATAATGAAAATACGGATGGGGGTGAAAATGGTGATACAACTAGTGGTAGTAATAGTGAGAATGGTGGTGGTGAAACGAATGGCGAAGAGAAGGATGATAATGGGGGTGAAAATGATAATAATGCGAATTCGGGCGGAGCGGCGACTAAGGTATCTACTGGGGATGGGTGTCAAGATAGTTTAGGGTCAATTGGCTGGTTGGTTTGTCCAGTAACTGGGGCGATTTCGCAAGGGGTGGATTTCCTGTATGATTTAATTAGGGATTTTCTTTTGATTAATCCAGTAGAAATGAAAGATGGGTCGCCGATTTATGAGATATGGAAATATTGTTTGGGGTTAGCGAATATAGTATTTATTATCTTTCTTTTGGTAGTGATTTATTCGCAAGTTACTGGATTAGGGATTACGAATTATGGGATTAAGAAAGCTTTGCCAAAATTGATTGTGACGGCGGTGTTAGTGAACCTGTCGTTTCTTTTATGTTCGATTGCGGTGGATGTATCGAACGTGGTGGGGGATAGTTTGAGAGGTTTGTTTGATACAGTGGCGGATTCGGCAGCGGCGAATGCGGGAACAACGGCGGGAGAGGTGGCTATTTCGAGTACAGAGGTATTTGGAGCGATAGCGGCAGGTGGAGTATTATCGGTAGCGGGGGTGGCCATTGCGATAGCAACGGGGACGATTTGGTTGTTGATACCGTTACTTTTGGGGGCGATTGTGGCAGTAGTAACGGGGTTGATCACTATTGCTTTACGTCAGGCGGTGGTGGTGCTTTTGATCATGATTGCGCCATTGGCAATTGTGGCATATATTTTGCCAAATACAGAAGAGTTGTTTACAAAATGGCGGAAGTTGCTTATGCAGATGTTAGTGTTTTATCCAATGTTTTCGGTGTTGTTTGGAGCGTCGAGCTTGGCGGGATTTGCGATAATTATGAGTGCGCGCGATGGATTTGGAATATTACTAGGGATAGCGGTGCAAATATTCCCATTGTTTTTCTCTTGGAAATTAATGCAGATGAGTGGAACGTTCCTTGGAACAATTAATACCAAGATGCGAGAGATAGGCAATAAGCCAGTGGCGAGAGTGCAGGATTGGGCAACTGGGCGTAGGGAACAAACTGCGGCTTACCGAATGCAATATGGGAAGACGCCGCTTAACCATTTGCAGAGATATTTGGATAATAAAAGAGAGTTAAGGGCGCAACAGACTGAATCGTTGAAGCAGCTAAGGAAGATTGATGCTAGTACTTATGTTCAGAGAATGATAGGGGCGGGATATGATGGCACGAAAGCTAAAGGAACTGAGGGTGATTTGAAACCGAATAAATATACGAAGGTGGCGAAAGATTTGGCTAATGCTAAAATGGCGAGCGAAATGGCAAAGCTGGATACGGAACATGCATTGAGCGAATATAGAGATTACTTTGTGGATAGGGACGTGAGAGAGAAGGTGGCGATTGCAAAGAAAGTAGGAGATGAAGCGACACTAGCAAGACTAATGGAAACAGATGCGGAATATCGTAGAGCGGAAATTGGGGCAAAGAACTTCCTCGAGCTTAGTCGGGCACAGATGACGGCAGAGAATGATAGTGAGTCGGACTTTAACTTTATGGTGGAAGAGTATTTGGGGGCCTTTAAGGGTTATGATCCGAATGATAAAACAGATCGGTTTAGTAAGTACCGGCATTATATTGTTTCGTCTGCTGGTGGCTTGGGCGATGTTGGCCAGACGCGGGTGTTAGGTAAGATTATTGCGAAGGCGGCAGCAGTGGAAAGTAATCAGAGACGTGACGTTAATATTATTGCAAATAAATTTCCACACGCTAAGAGAGATTTTAGGAATATGTATGTGGGATATTATGTGGATGATAACGGTTTTGCGACAGACAAAGAAGGGAATGTTTTACCGGAAGAGAAGTATCGGGGGTATTTACTACAGCATCATCCAGAAAAATTAGTATTGTGGGATAAGATTGATGAAAAAGGTAGGAAATATTATGATTGGTACGATGGTAATCAGTTTGTGACGAGAGTTTATGAAAATGATAAATCGACGCTAAAAGAATTGTTGACTAACTTTGATGCGCCAATTAATGACCCGATTAATAATCTTTATGGGATTTTGGCGGGGGTAACACCGGGTAAAAATGGTGCGCCTGAACACGTAGGGCTTAGTGGTTTTAGAACGACAATTGGGCGTTCGTTGCTTGGTTTCAAGGAAAAAAATGCAGCGTTTAGTCCGATGGTGTCTGAGATGATTAAAAAGGGATATATTGAAAATTATGCACAAGAATACTTAGCGTATTTGGATAGTTTAAATAAGGCAACTAAGCCGGGTGCGTTTAATGTACAAGATGCGGATGCGATTGGAATGTTTGCAGATTTGATGAATCCAGATAAATGGCCAGAATTGTTCCCGGAGGCTTTGATTAGAGGATATCAGAATGTAAATGGTGATTTGATTAGTGGGTACGAAGTGGATGAAGATGGAAATGCGATAAAGAATAACAAGGGCAAACCGATCAAAGTGACTGGTAGGGAGCCAACTTATGCGGAGCTAATGGCTTGCGTGAAGGAAAAATTTATCTTCCCGGCGGCACATAAGATTACTATGATGATGTCTAAACAGACGCCAAATACGGCGGATAATCAAAAGGTCGGTACAGTAGAAGAATGGAAGAAACTAGTAGAAGTGTTTGATAAAAAATGGGGTAAAGATTCTGAGTTGGGCGTAGATCCGTATGAACAAAAGGGCGATATGCGTAAAATTGCTAGAGATGTAAGAGACTCTTTGTATGTGGGCGATTCGGTTGCTGGATATCAAAATGACGTTGAAAATATGTATATAAATAGCCAAAATGATGGCGAGGCTTTTGCGCAAGATTTGATGGATTATTGCATCATGAATAAAGACAAACGGGGGTTTGAGAGTATTTTGAATGCGTTTATAGATTATTGTGATAGCGAAAAAATGGCAGGGAGATATTTGGATTGTGATAAACTACAGGAAGAATTTAATGATTTGATAGTGCAGTTTTGTTCGGAATAAGTATATAGCATTAAGAAGTTTGCATAATATAAAATTGACAGTAAATAAAGTTTTTGATATAATATAAAATATAGAGGATTGAAAAGTATAAGTTCTGGTAGATTAAAAAGGGGGTTGTTGGTCATGGAACTTAGCGGCGAGCAAATTGCCTTTAATCATTGAAGTGAAGGAACTTTGTGAGGATTGGTGTAAGTATGTGAAGAGAGGATATGAGTCAGATAGCTTGTCTGTGACTTATCTAAAACGATTAAAGGATTATGAAAGGGAAGGGGTGTGTAGTATCGCGAGTGGAGAAAGAATCGTTTACGACTACGTTAATAATGTATTGATGGTTGGGGACTGGATGCGGAAAATGAGAGATGTTATAAATGCAGAAATCATGGATAAGAAGATGGATATTTTTTTAGAAGGGGTTGTTGCTGAGTACCAGGATAATGAGTATAGGAAAACCTTGTTGGATTTGTAAGACTTTCCTAGTTAGTTCAAAATGAAACCGTCGAGTTTTGAGCTCGGCGGTTTTTCTGGCGCGACCAAGGGTTGGGGTGCTGATGTTGGTCTGGGAGGTTGTTTTTTAGGAAGTGGGCTGGGTTTGGTCTAGGAGCTCGCTGGCTTTTTTGATCATGTAGGCGGCTTCGTTGGTGGGGATGACGTAGATTGGTTTGGAGCCATCGTCTGCAGCGTTGGCGTAGCCGGCACTTTTGTCTAGAGCGACGTCGTCTTTAATTTTGAAACCCATAAATTCTAGTTTGGCGATGATAGAGCTACGGACAGGAATAGAGCGTTCGCCGATGGTGGCAGTAAAGACGAGAGCATCAATACCGCCCATTTTGGCAGCAAATTCACCGATTTTGCCAACTACGCCATCAATAAATAAATTGTAAGCGGCAGCGGCGTCTGGGTTGTCTTCTTCGGCGCCGGCGATGATTTCGCGCATATCGTTGGAGCCAGCCATAGCTAGCAGACCGGATTCTTTGTTCATGAGTTTGATGGCTTTGGCGGCGCCTAATTTTTCACCAAGTAGAGCACCAATTGTAGGATCAATTGAGCCAGTGCGGGTGGAGGACATTAATCCTTCGAGAGGGGTTTCGCCCATTGAGGTGTAGGCTGGTTCGCCGTTTACTAAGGCGGTAACAGAACAGCCTGAACCTAAGTGGCAAACAACCATTTTTGGTTTAAGTAAACCGAGCTCTGGAATTTTATTCATCATATAACCATAAGATGCGCCATGAGCGCCCCAACGGCCGAGGTTAAATTCTTGAACAATTTCGGTGGGTAGGGCGTAGGCAGTGTCTTTGCGGGATTTTTTGGTGAGGGCCTCAGAGTCTGACATAATGATAACGGGAATTTCGGGGAAAGTTTCTTTGGCGTTTTTGATGCCACGTTCGGTACCGGGGACGTGGAGAGGATTGGTGATACGAACTTTTTCGAGTTCTTTGAAGGTTTGCTCATCTACGATGTGATTTTTAGAAAAATATTCACCGGCGGCGACGACGCGAACTAAAATACCGTCTAAGGGATGAGCTTCATTGATAAAACCTTCGCGCTCAAAGATGGCTTTGGCCTCTTTGAATGCTACGTCTAGAGTGCTCCAAGTTTGGTCTATTTTTTCTTCGGTGCCATCTGCCCGAGTAAGGGTGCAAATAAATTGTTTTTGGCCGTTTTCTTCAACGCCTTCGAAATAGAGCGAGGCGATTTCGTCTTCGCCTTCATAGAGGGAAAATTTTTCGCTGGAAGACCCTGAATTTAAAACCAAGAAAACTTTTGTGTTGTTTGTCATATTAACTCCTTATTTTCTTTTATTATAGCACTTCTGATGAGGAATAACAAAGTTGATGGTTTTTCGAGGGTTCAATAGTTATTATGGTATAATGGTAGTATATGGCACAATATAAAGTGCCTCAGGATGTTGAGGCGGATGATAAATTACTCGGGCCGTTTAGTTTTCGGCAGTTTGTGTATCTTTTGATTGCTGGGATTTTGGTGGCGGTGGCGGTGGGATTGTTCCAGATTTTTCCGTTACTGGCGATTATTCCTTTACCGCCGGTGTTATTGTTAGTAGCATTGGCGTTGCCATTAAAGAAGGATCAACCGATGGAGACATATTTGGCGGCAGTAGCATCATATTATTTGAAGCCGCGCAAAAGATTATGGATGCCGGGACAGAGAGAATCTACGATTACGATTACGGCTCCTAAAATTGTGGAAGACGATAAGACACGGGATATTACGGGTGAGGAGGCGACGCATCGACTGTCTTTTTTAGCGGACATTGTAGATACGGAAGGTTATGCGATTAAGGGCGGGATGAACCACGTAAATACAGCTTTGGCGGCGGAAGCGGCGGGGATGCAAGATATGTTTGAAGCGAGTAATTTTGGGAATTTGGAAAATACGATTGTGCAAGACGAAAATGAGCGACATGCGGAAGTAGTACAAGAGATGCGAGAAAAAATTATGCAAGAAGCTGAGCCTACAATAGAAACGATAATTACAGAAAAAGAGAGGGAAAATGTGGCAGTGCCAGAGGAACCGGTGGAAAAATCGGAAGAGGTAGAACAAAAATTGGTAGAAAAAGAAGAGACAAAACCGACGAATCCTAGTATAATAGAATTAGCGAATAATACAGATTATTCGGTGGCAACGATCGCAAAAGAAGCGAATCGAATTAAAGAAAGGGAAGAGGGCGAAGTATTTATTTCGCTGCATTAAATTATGGATCCACAACAATATCAACAACCACAGATGATTATGCCAAATGGGCAGCCGGCGATGCAAGCTCAGCCGCAAGTGATGATGCCGCAGGGGCAGATGGTGCAGAGCCAGCCGCAAATGATGACGTCGCAAGAGCAAGTAGCGCAGAATCAGTCGCAAATGGTGATGCCGCAAGGGCAACAAGGTCAAGCCATGCAAGGACAGATGATGCCAGGACAGGTAGTAAATCAAGGTGCGATAGTGCCAGGGCAACAGAAGATGCCGGCGGTTGCGCAGAGTAAAGACAATTTGACATCTACACAAGCTACATTATTAATTTCAGAGCTTCGAGATAATGTAGTGATTATGAAAGACGGATCTTTTCGGGCGGTGGTAGCGTGTAAATCAATCAACTTTGACCTGATGAGTGATATGGAGCGAGAAGGTGTGGAAGTATTTTATCAGAATTTTTTGAATTCATTGAAGTTTACGGTGCAGATTTTGGTGAGGTCACAGAGAGTGGATATTGGGCCGTATCTAGAGAGGTTAACGGAAATTCGGCGAAATAACGACAATATGCTTCTAGGGGTGCTGATGGATGACTATATTGATTTTATTAATAGGTTATCCCAAGAGGCTAACATTATGGATAAAACGTTCTTTGTGGTGATACCGTATTATACTTCAGCGGAGGCAGAAAAAGATTTGCAAGCGACAAAGAATTTCTTTAAAACTTTTACGAAGGCAAAACCGTCGGAGGTAACGCGAATAGATAGAGTAACTTATGATAAGGCGATGAGCGAGATTGCGAACCGAGTGGATTCGGTAATGTCGGGGCTATTTCAGATTGGAATACACTCGGTGCGGTTAAACACAAGGGAATTGGCGGAATTGTATTACAATTTCAACAATCCAGATACGGCAGTGAGGGAACCGCTGGTGGATTTTAGCAAATTGGCGACGATGTATGTGCGTAAGGGGGAGGGGGAGAATAATGGAGGACAGAATGGCTAAGAAGAGACAACTAACGGCAGCAGAGATAGCAGCACAAAATGAGGCAATGGAGCAGGCGGATATTCAACGGGCTTTTGAGCAGGGGACAAATACTCTTAGAGATTTGATTTCGCCGTCAGCAATTGAAATTCACTCGGATTATTTTCGGCTGGGAAATAAATATGGGCGGACGTTGTATGTGTATGGTTATCCTAGGTCTCTCTATACGGGGTGGCTGTCGCCAATTATTAATATTGATGAGGTGATAGATGTGTCGATGTATATTTACCCGGTAGAATCGGCAGTGGTGATGAAAAATCTTAGAACAAAGGCAACGCAGCTAGAGGCATCGATGAACTTGAATATAGAAAAGGGTAAAGTGCGAGATCCGGAACTAGAAGCAGCTTTGAAGGATACGGAAGAACTACGTGACCAGTTACAGGTAGGGGCAGAGAGATTTTTCCGGTTTGGGTTGTATATTACGTTGTGGGCGGACTCACTAGACGAAATGAAATTTGTACAACAGAAAATTGAGACGATTTTTGGGCAGCAAATGATATTTTCAAAAGTAGCAAATACACAGCAAGAACAGGGATTGAACTCGACGACGCCACAGTGTATGGACCAACTGCAGATTCGGCGAAATATGAATACTGGTGCAATATCGACATCTTTCCCGTTTACGTCGGCAGATTTGACCCAAGACAAAGGGATTTTGTATGGAGTTAATATGCATAACAATGGGTTAGTGATATTTGATAGGTTCTCGTTGGAAAATGCTAATATGGTAGTATTTGCAAAATCAGGAGCAGGGAAATCGTTTACGGTGAAATTGGAGGCACTTAGGTCGATGATGGTGGGGGCAGAGATTTTGATTATTGATCCGGAAAATGAGTATCAGAAATTGTGTGATGCAGTAGGTGGATCGTACATTAGGTTGTCACTGAACTCGGATGTGCGAATTAATCCGTTTGATTTGCCGAAAGTAATAGACTCGGAGGATGCGAATGACGCATTGCGTGCGAATTTGGTGACATTGCATGGACTATTTAGATTGATGCTAGGCGGGAACCAGATGACAGCTTCGGGGCAGACGGTGCCAGTGCTGACGGCAGCGGAAGAAGCGGATTTAGATCAAGCACTGATTGATACATATGCACGAGCGGGGATTACGTCGGATCCGTTGACGCATCAATCGACGCCACCGACGATTGCAAATTTGTATGATACTTTGCTTCATATGGAAGGGAGCGGACCTTCGTTGGCGCAGAGGCTAAGAAAATACACGACAGGGACGTTTGCAGGAATTTTCTCGCAACAGAGCAATATTGATATCAATAATCAGATGGTGGTGTTTAATATACGGGATCTTGAGGACGAATTACGTCCGGTGGCAATGTATATTGTACTTAGTCATATTTGGAACATTGTGCGGGCAGAGCAGAAAAAGCGGCTTTTGATTGTGGACGAAGCATGGCAGTTGATGCAGCATGAAGATTCGGCGAATTTCTTGTTTTCACTTGCGAAGCGAGCGCGAAAATATTATTTGGGACTTACGACGATTACACAGGACGTGGAAGATTTTATGGGAACAAAGATGGGGCGAGCGATTGTGGGGAACTCATCGATGCAGCTACTATTGAAACAATCGGTATCGGCGGTGGATGTGCTAACAGATGTGTTTAATTTGACAGAGGAAGAAAAACGGCGGTTGTCTAATTTTCCGGTAGGACAAGGGCTGTTCTTCGCGGGGTCGAACCACGTGCATATTCAGATTATTGCAAGCGAGACGGAAGAGGGGCTGATAACAACAAATCCGGGACAAAGTAATCAACAGTGAAACTTGTTGGCAGTCTTGCGTTTGGAGTGCTAATGATATATAATATTATATGTTATGGTAGAGAAACGAGATTATTATGAGATTTTGGGTGTAGGGAAAAATGCGTCTGATGATGAGATTAAAAAAGCCTACCGAAAATTAGCAGTGAAATATCACCCGGATAAAAATCCGGGGGATAAAGAGGCTGAGGCAAAATTTAAAGAAATTAACGAAGCGCACGATGTACTTTCAGATAAGCAGAAGCGGGCACGATATGATCAATTCGGTCATGCGGGGGTGGGTGGGG
>JAFWLR010000007.1 GCA_017510985.1 Candidatus Saccharimonadota bacterium
ACCGAGATGGACGCACCTCTAGTGTACCGGTTGTGACCACCTGTTGCATCGCCGGGTAGCTATGTGCGGAAGAGATAAGCGCTGAAAGCATATTAAGCGCGAAGCCCACTCCAAGATAAGGATTCCCTAGGAGACTCCTAGTAGATGACTAGGTTGATAGGCGCAAGGTGGAAGTATGGTAACATATGAAGCCGAAGCGTACTAATAGGTCCATCGCCTTTTTATGTCCTGGGTTTTCGGTGCGATTTTCGTAGCGAAAACCTAGGAGACTTAATCAGCAACCGGTGTTTAATTATAAAAACATCGCGTTATGTCATTAAAATCTTTGGCATCGTATGGACATCAATTGAGTTAGGGGGCTCAGATTGGTGCCCATAGCGCTGGGGAAATACCTGTTTCCATTCCGAACACAGAAGTCAAGCCCAGTAGCGCCGATTATACTGCAACAGCGGGAAACTAGGAAGGTGCCAAATTATGGAAAAACCACCCGAAAGGGTGGCTTTTCTTTGCTATAATATATATATGAGTAAAGAAAATGAAGAGACTCTTAAGATATATGAATATTTTGGTAATGCGTATCTAAATAATGCGCATAAAAGGCGTGCTGAGAAGGTGCGAGAGGTAAAAGAAAAACGCACTAAGGCGATTCTAAGCGGACTTGCTGTTTTAGGGGAGGATGCCAGGGTGTTAGAAATTGGTTCGGCTGATGGGGAAGTGGCATTACTTACGAAAGAACTAGGGTTTAAGGCGTATGCTAGCGACGTCTCGTCACAATTTTTAGCGGCAATTGCGAAGACTGGGTTGCCGTATTATAAGTTTAACGTTTTAAAAGATGATTTAGATGGGCGAAAGTTTGATGGGATTATAGCGTTTCGTGTATTTGTACATTTTACGCCGGAGGATTTTGCTGAAGCTCTTGTTAAAATTTATAAGCTACTGCGTCCGGGCGGGAGATTTGTTAGTGACATTCTGAATATTGAAGACAAAGGTGGTAAAACTTGCGAGTGGTGTGATTTTGGTAATGGTTACGAAATTGGTGCCGACAGATTTTTCTATTATTATGATGAAAAACAAGTGAAGGACATTATTAAAAATGCTGGGTTTAGGCTTGAAGATTTTTACTTGAGCGGTGGTGATAGTGGATATAAGTGGTTTAATTTTGTTCTAGCTAAACCATCTGGAATAAGACCAGAGGTGGAGGAGTGCATTAAGAAGAAAATTTTACCAAAATACGAAAAACTTTCTGGGCATACTATTACGCATATTAACCAAGTGATTTCTAGGAGTTTGGCGATTGCGGAAGATTTGCCAGAGGTAGATCGTGATATGGTTTATGTAATTGCGGCGTATCATGATTTAGGTAGGCTGGTGGACGATGAGACTCATAATATTGAATCTGGCAAAATGGTGCGAAAGGACAAGGAATTGAAAAAATTGTTTGATGAAAAACAAATTGAAGTGATAGCCGAAGCGGTGGAAGACCACAGGGCGTCTTTAAAGGGTGACCCGAGGAGCATTTATGGCAGGATTGTGTCGTCGGCGGATCGCTACATGGATTTAGATGATATGTTGGCGCGTTCGTATGATTATACAAGACATCTCCATCCAGAGATGAGCGATGACGAAGTAATAGAGGAGGCTAGGATTCATCTTCGTGAAAAGTTTAAACCGGATGGGTATGGTGCTAAAAAAGTTTACTACCCATCTATAGATGATAAAGAGTGTTTTGAGACAATAGAAAGAATTACGCGGGATCCATTAGCGTACCGTAAAATTGTGAAAGAGTTTAACAAGAAACGCGGGAAGTAAAAAGGCGTTGTAATTTTTACAACGCCTTTTTGGATGTTTTGGAGTTATGCTGTTTCGGTAGTTTCGCCGACGGCTTCCTCAGCGGTTTCTGTGCTAGCAGATTCTTCAATTGGTTCCTCTTCGGTGGTTTCTTCGATGGCAGAGAGAAGAGAATCTTCGATATTTTTGGATTTCTTTTTCTTGGGCTTGGTTTTGGCGAGTTCAATGTCAATATCGTAGCCGGTAAGTTTAGAAGCCAAACGAACATTTTGACCTTGTTTACCGATGGCGATAGATTGCATTTCTTCGGAAACAACGACTTTGGCTTTTTTGTCGTTAATTTTAACCTCCATGATCTCGGCGGGACTTAAAGCTTCGCGGATATATTCGGAAGCATTGTCGCTCCAGGTAATGACATCAATCTTTTCTCGGTCGCCAATTTCGTTCATAACGGCTTGAACGCGGACGCCACGGCTACCAACAAAGGTACCAACTGGGTCTACACCTGGGACTGTGGACATAACGGCGATTTTAGTGCGACGACCGGCTTCACGAGCGATGCCTTTGATTTCGACGGTGCCGTTTTCGAGTTCAGGAACTTCTTGGCGGAAGAGATATTCGACAAATTCAGCATTACCACGAGAGAGAACGAGCTGAGCGCCGCGATCACCACGTTCGATTTTTTTGATGTAAACTTTGAGGCGGTTACCAACGGCGTAATATTCACCGTCGATTTGCTCGCTCTTGGGCATAATGCCGTTAGCGCGACCAAGGTCAATGCGGACGAGCTTGGGTTCTACTCTTGAAACAGTACCAGTAACGACGGTGCCGACTTTATCTTCGTACTCGGTGAGGACGGCGTCGTTTTCGGCTTCGCGGAGACGTTGAATGACAACTTGTTTGGCAGTCTGAGCGGCTACGCGACCAAAATTGGTGACTTTGTGTTTTTCCTCTATGGTGTCACCGATTTTAGCGTCTTTATCCTGTTTCTTGGCCTCAGCGAGAGGAATTTCGGTAGAAGGATTGTAAGCTAGGCCATCTTCGATTATAGTGCGAGCAACGTAAACATCGGCTTCGCCGGTTTTGGTATTAAGGGTGGCGCGGGCGTTCATATCGCGGTCACCGTTGTCTTTGCGCCAGGCGGCGGCGATGGCTAGCTCAATGACATTTAAAACTGTTTCTTTGGGTAAGCCTTTTTCTTCGGCAATGATATCCACCATGGCGGACATTTGCTTTAAATCTAAACTTTCCATTTTTTCCTTTCTTTTAAAATAGCCGACCTTAAGTGGCCGGTTAAATCTGTATACTTTGATTATAGCAAATTTGTTGCCAAAAAGCAAGAAGTTTGATATAATAGGGATAGCTGAATTTACTTGTAAAATGTAATAAAAAAGGAAAATATGAATATAACAGAAGAAGAGCGGCGTGCCCGGCTCTTAAAATCGCGGGCAGAGAGGTTACCAGGTATTAAAGAACAGTTTGAAAAGACGCAAAAAGCACAGACTGGGAGCGTGGATAAGTTTGAAGAGGCGCAAAATCGCAATTTTAACTCAAATTTTGCCCCTGGGGGCAAAGATGCAGAATTAGTGGGTAACCAGCCGAAAAATGGCAAAAACACTGGAAAAACGGCGAAAAATGCGTCTAAGAGCAAAAAAGCTAACAAACAGCCAGTCAATCAGCCGAAATCTAGCAAAAAGGCAGCTAAGGCGGCGGGAGCGGAAAAACGTAAGGTAAATCTATCGGTTTCTACTCGTAAAGGGGAGATGGTGCATCACCAGAGGATGTTGTCACAAGATGTAAATATGCAGGCAACCCAGCATATTATAGGGGTGCCAGTGAATAAGTCGCGCTATAACGGTTACGGGGGGCAACAGATTACGAATGCTAAACTAAAACAGATGCGTCCAGATAATGAATCGGTGCGGATTATCCCGATTGGTGGGGTAGGGGAGTTTGGGATTGGCAAAAATATGACTTTGATAGAGTATAAGAGTGAAATGATAGTGGTGGATATGGGAGTGCTCTTTGCGGGGGATGATTATCCAGGGGTGAACTATCTGATTCCGGATATTAAATACCTTGAGGATAACAGAGATAAAGTAAAGGCGATTTGTTTTACACATGCACATCTAGATCATATTGGAGCATGTAAGCATTTATTGCCAAAATTCTCGTCTTTGACGCCGATTTATGGGACGGATTTTACGATTGGGATGATAGAACGGCAAATGTCTGAGCTCCAGGATGCGCCAGATATGAATTATATCAAGGTGGATCCGTTTAAGCATGAAAAAATCCAAGTTTCGGAGCATCTTTCGGTGGAATTTATTCATGTACTACACTCTATCCCGGGGAGTACGGCAATTATTGTACGGACGCCCAACGGGACGATTTACCTGTCTGGAGATTGGCGACATGAGAGTAATCCAATGGGTAAACAAACAGATTATGAGCGGATAGATGAAATTGTAGCCAAAGAGGGAATTGATTTAATGGTGAATGAATCAACCAATATTGATTCGCCAGGACATCATCCGCATTCGGAATATGACGTGGGAGAGAATTTGGGTCTAGTCATGGACCATTATGTAAACGGGCGAGTGATTATTTCGTGTTTTTCGTCGCAGATTGCACGGATACAGTTAATACTAGATGAAGCGAAAAAACGGGGGCGTAAGGTGGCGTTTAGTGGGTTTTCCATGATTAATAATATAGAAGTGGCTTTGAGAGCAAAATGTATCAAAGTGCCAAAAGACACGATTATGAAGATGGAAGATATTATCAAATTGCCGGACGATAAAGTGTGTATTGTATGTACGGGGTCGCAAGGGGAGTTGAATGCAGTATTGAATCGGATGGTAACTGGGGCGCACAAATACATCAAAATTAAATCTACTGATACAATAGTGTTCTCGTCCAATCCGATTCCAGGAAATGAGCCACATATTACTAATACGGTGGATGGGCTTTTGCGTGAAGGAGCGCAGGTGATTCAAAATGGGCGGACGCATTTGACTAATATTGGGCCGTTACATTTGTCGGGGCATGCGTATTTTGAAGATCATGTGGACTTTGTGACAAGATTGCATCCTGCGAATTATATGCCGTACCACGGGGAATTTTACATGTTAGAACACAATGCAGAGATGGCGGAAAATGTGATTGGGATTCCGAGAGAGCGGATTTTGGTGTCGGACGATGGGGATATTGTGGAACTAACGCATGATAAGAAAATTCGTAAGGCAGGTCGGATACCAGTGGGGAATAAATTGTATGATGACGCAGATCGATCAGTGCACGAGGCGGTGGTGAAGGATAGGATTCATATTTCGCGCGAAGGGATTTTTGTAATAGTGCTAACAGTTTCGAAAAAAACGGGACATTTGATGAAGACGCCAGATATTGTGTCGCGTGCATTTATTTATTTGGATAATTCCGAGGAGTTGATCGGGAAGATTCGGCATTATTTGCGCCAAAAAACAGATAAATCTATTTCGACTGACCCAGAAATGAAGGTTTTGAAAGAAGAAATCAAAGAGGATATTACACATATTCTATTTGATGCGACGGGGCATACGCCGATTGTGATTCCGGTAATTAACAAAGTATAGTATAATTAAATCATGATAAGGAGTTATTATGAACATATATGATTATAAAGTAAAAAAGCGTGATGGGAGTGAGCTTGATTTGGCTTCGCTTAAGGGTAAGGTGTTACTTATTGTGAATACTGCGACTGGATGTGGATTTACGCCGCAGTATGAGGGAATTGAACAGATTTATGAGGAGCTACACGATAAAGGTTTGGAGGTATTGGATTTTCCCTGTAACCAGTTTGGACATCAAGCGCCTGGTGATAATGATGAAATTCATGCTTTTTGTACGGCCAAATATAAGACGAAATTTGATCAATTGGCAAAAGTTGAAGTAAATGGCGATAAGGCTGAGCCTGTTTGGGTATTTTTGAAAGAACAAATTAGCGAAGACCCAGCGCCAAAGGGAATGAAAAACAAAATGGCGATGGCTGCGATTTCTAAAATGCCGGGCGTGTCCAAGGAAAAAGGTTTCATTAAGTGGAACTTTACGAAGTTTGTAGTAAACAAGGACGGCAAGGTAGTTTACCGTTTTGGTCCTACTGACGAACCAAAGGATTTTGCAAATAAAATTAAAGAGTTAATATAGAGGTATTATGGAATTATTGGATTTTTATGCGGATTGGTGTGGTCCATGTCAAATGATGAAGTCGGTGGTGGCTGAGTTTGAGAAAGCGCATCCAGACGTGACAGTGAGGTCCATTAATATGGACGATGAAGAAGAATTAGTTGAGAAATATGGCGTATCGTCTATTCCTTGTTTTGTAGTATTGAAGGATGGCGAGGAAGTGAAGCGTGAAGTGGGGGTAATGCCGTTGAAAAAATTAGAGAAGTTAGTTGGAGTTTAAATGAGGCATTATGATATAGTGATAGTTGGTGGGGGTATTGCTGGTATGACGGCGGGGATTTATGCTAGAAGGGCTGGCAAGACGGTATTGATACTAGAAAGCAAAACTCAAGGTGGGCAGATTATTAACACGTTTGACGTGGCAAACTGGCCGGGTGAAGAGACGATATCTGGGGTGGATTTAATAGAGAAAATATATCACCAGGTGAATAAACTTGGTGTAGATTTTGAATATGAAGAAGTGACTGGTGTGAGCCAATCAGAGGAATTTGTATCTGACAGTGTAGAGAAGCGTCTTTGGAATGTGATAACTGACGATGGTGAATATTCTTGCGATGCGATAATTGTTGCCACGGGGTCTAATGAAAAAAAGATGGGCGTTCCTGGAGAAGATAAATATATCGGGCGGGGAGTATCTTTTTGTGCGACTTGTGATGGAGCTTTCTATAAGGATAAAACTGTGGTTGTGGTGGGGGGAGGAAATACTGCGTTTTATGACGCTCTTTATCTAGTTGATTTGTGCGCTAAGGTTTATTTAGTGCATCGTAGAAACAAATTTCGTGCCGATAATATTTTAGTAGATAAGCTGAAGGCACGGGAAAATGTAGAGTTTGTGACACCTTTTGTACCATCTGCGGTGAAGGGTGAGAAAAAGGTGACGTCTTTGGTTGTTCAGAGCTCTGGTATTGACGATGATAGTAAATTGGTGACTGTTGATGCTATAACTAAGGAAATTGAGGTTGACGGAGTGTTTGTGGCTGTAGGCCGGACACCGGCGACTGAATTCCTGAAGGATGTAGTTGATTTGGATGAAGGTGGTTATGTGAAGGCCGGAGAAGATTGCAAGACAAGTGCCCCTGGAGTATTCGTAGCTGGGGATTGTAGAGCTAAGGATATTAGACAGTTGGTGACGGCGGCGTCTGATGGCGCTGTGGCGGCGACTGAAGCTTGTAGATATTTGGGATAATATGGTATAATAGATGAGTGCCCGAGTGGCGGAATTGGTATACGCGTTCGACTTAAAATCGAATGGAGAAATCCATATGGGTTCAAGTCCCATCTCGGGCACCACCGTTTGAGTTAAAAGCCGATATCTCGGTGTTTTTTATGCTCATACTAGATTTAATTGGTATTAAGAAATAGGGTATAAGACGCGCTTTGCAAGAAGAAAGGCTAATCTATTAACTTTTAGGAGTAAACGGAACTACTAAGAAAGAGCCCCTGGCTCTTAGCGCCTTGTTTGGGGACTGACAAGGAGGTAGGCGCTGTGAGCCAGGGGGATGTTGACGCCACATGGGGAAGGCTCATGCGACGGCAACGGCGTTAAGGTGCGGACCGCCTATTTAGGCGGCGGTAGCAGCCGTGATGGTGTTCCAGCGTTCGGCGGCGGCACCAGTCGGTACATTCTTGCCGTTAGCAAACGGCACGAAGAATTCCCGGCATTTGTAACCTGCACTGCGGAGCGCTTCAAGCGCCTTCTTGGTTTTAGGGGTGACATACATCTCCCCCTCCGAGAAGAACGCAACTACTTTTCCGCTGATGGCGTAGACTTTTTCGCCGATTAGGTTACCGGCGATCTTGGCGGGGTTAAGGTGCCCCACCTTGTCTTGGTTCGCCCAGCGGATTTCCACCTCCTCTGTAATGTGGAGGCTGCTATTTTTCAATTGTTCCAGTTTTTGCTGCATTTTCTTTCTCTTTCTTCTGCAGCGGACATTACCATGGCGTTTTGATTTTAGGAAATCAAAACCACCACCTATGTCTATTATATCACGCTTGCGATTATTTGTCAATAGGTGTATAATAGGGGTATGGATATTTTGTATTGTGGGGACCAGGGGATAGCTAGAGGTGTGTTGGTGTCGATTTTATCGATTTTGAAATATAACAGGGGTGAGATACATTTTTATATTATGACGGTGAATTATAACGGGATGGAGCCGTTTCAAGAGAAAACGGCGGAATTTTTGGATAAGCTAGTGAAGAAAACCAATACAAAGAGTTCGGTGTATTTGATTGATGCAACAGAGGTATTTAAGGCAAATTTGCCAGAGAAAAATATGGGGACATATTTTACGCCAGGGGCGATGTTGCGGTTGTATGTTGATGAAGTACCAGAATTAGATGGATTGAATCGGATATTGTATTTAGATTATGATGTGGTGTGTAGAGGTGATTTGACGGATTTTTATAATATGAATTTAAAAGGGGTGGAAGCGGCGGGGGTATTAGACATCTACGGGCGGCGGTGGTATAAGTATCATGGATGGTTGAAGAAAGAGAGTGATACAAAGGAATGGGTGAATATAGATGATCGGCCTTGGTCAATTTTGAAGCAAGATTATATGAATAGTGGAGTGATGTTGTTTAATTTGGAGGAATGTCGGAAAACGAGAATGTTTGAGCGAGCCAGGAAATTATGTACTCAGAAGAAAATGCTTTTGCCGGACCAGGGGGCGCTGAACCGGGTGATTGCTCAGCGAAAATTGATGTCTCGCAAATATAATGAACAGGAGGAGCGACCACGGGAAGATACGGTGCTACATCATTTTTCAAATAATTTTAAGTTCTTACCGTATTTTAGGGTGCAAAAAGTGAAGCCGTTTGAGGTGGAAAAAGTGCATGAAGTTTTGAAAATTCATGAATATGATGATATACTAAAAGAGTATAAAGAGTTGGAGGTGAATTTGTAATGGCAAAGGCAGAATTGTTCCAAAAAGATATTCCGAAAAGTGAGCGGGTGTTTTATTATGAGTCGGAAGAAGATGATCCGATTAAAATTGATGAACAAGAGCAAAAAGTAGAGGTGGGGTTGCCGGAGGGGTATGAGTTTATTCCAAAGCACTGGTGGGTGCGACTGTATTCTTCAGCGCTGTTTCGGATTTTTTGGATTTTTGGACAGTGGTATGAAAAGGGGTATTGGCAGGCTAAATTTTATGGGCGAGAGAAATTGAAAAAGGCTAGGGGTAAGGGGTATGTGATGTATGCTAACCACACGAACCCGTTTCATGATGTGTTTGGGCCGGCGATGGCGGCAGATAGAAGGATCTTTACAATTATTTCGCCAGTAAATTTGAAGATTCCGGGGATTGGAAAGTTTTTACCGATGATTGGAGGGTTGCCACTTGGCAAGACGAAAGAAGAAAAGAAAGCGTTTAATGAGGCAGTAGATAAGAGGTTGAAGCAAAAAAAAGTTTTAGTGGTGTATCCAGAAGCGCATGTGTGGCCGTACTATACGGGAGTACGAAAGTTCCCGGCGGGGGATCGGAGTTTTAAATATGCGGTGCGGAATAATTTGCCGGTATTTACGATGACGACGACATATCATAAGCGAAAGGATAAAAAGCGTGGGGAATTGCCGCGAATGGATATTTATGTGGATGGACCGTTCTATCCGGATCCCAAGTTGACAGAAGAGGAAAATCGGGCGATTTTGGCGCAAAAAGCTTATGATTCTATGGTAAAATATAGTAAGAAGAACAGCTATGAGTATTTTGAATACAAGAAGAAATCTGGTAAAAAGGAAGCCAAATGAGTATTTTTAATACAGGGTTAAGTCCTTTTAAAAAATCTAAAGTGGTGCCGGTATTTTTGACAATTAATAATGCTTATGCACCGTATGCGGCGGCGGCGATCCATTCTTTGACTCAGCATGCTGACCCTGAGCGATATTACCGAGTGATTATTCTTCACGATGGGTTGAATTGGGTAAATCGGGTGAGACTTAGGAGTCTGGTGACAAAAAATTGTGCCTTGCAGTTTAAAAAGATTTCGCGGAGTTTATATTTGAAGGCGGTGATAGCTTATTGTGCTAAGAGGAAGGGGTTAGGAGACTTCTTTTCTTCGGCGGTATATTATTATAGATTTTTTATTCCGAGATTGTTTTTGCAATATGAAAAGGCGGTTTATATTGATAGTGATGTAATTTTGCTTGATGATATAGGAAAACTGTTTGATTTGGAAATGGGTGAGAATGCAGTGATGGCGATGCCAGATCCAAAGGTGACGGTAATTAAAGAATTTCGGGATTATGTAGATAAGGCGGTAGGGGTGCCGCATAAGGAGTATGTAAATGATGGTGTGATGGTGATGGATCTAAAGAAGATGCGCAAATTGCATTATCTTTCTACGATGGTAAATATGATCAAAAAATTTGACGCGGATTTAGTGGCACCGGATCAAGATTATATGAATGTGATTTTGCGGGGGAAGATTGGCGAATTGGATGCGAGTTGGAATGCAGAGCCGGTAGTGGATTTGCCAAAAAATACAAAATTGGTGCATTTTAATTTGTTTAACAAGCCGTGGTATTACAAGGATGTGCCATGTGAAAAGTTGTTTTGGGATGCAGCGAGAGGAACTGGATTTACTGGCGATCTTAGGAGGCAACAGGCAGGATTTAATGCGGAAAAACAAAAAGCTGAGCAAGAAAAAGTGGCAGCATTGATTGAGAAGGCGGCGCGATTGGCGAAAGCGAAGAAGCCGTTACTTAGTTTGGATTTTTCTTCGGATAAGAAAAAATCTGACAAAATTAATTAATTGGTAAGAATTGCTGAACAGGTGAATTTTCTGATGATTTTGGCTTATTATTTTTCATGAAATAGGCAAAAATAGTGCTTGCGAGTGGGGAACTTTTGTGCTATGATGGAAGTATCAAAATTTCTAAACTCAACGTACTTTATCTAGATGAACAATACCTTATTGTACTGAAGGGTAGAAATGGCACCAGTAGGTTCCAATTGCTCTTGAGTTCGATGAGGATTTGAGGTGCGTTGAGTTTAGAAGCCCTACCGGTGCCATTTTTGCGCATATCCCCGTAGAAGATGGCACCGGTGGGGGAATAGGTGAAATTTAACATGGACGGGTGGCGCATTTCCAGGGGCCTCACGACGTCTTCGCAGGGGAAAGGAAATGTGGCAGGACTCGTCCAGAAGAGAGGTAGATATGCAGGTCATCAACCAACAATTAGATAAAAAAATTAACCATGTTATATATGGTGGTATAGGGGTGTTATTGGGGACGACTGTTTTGTCTGGTTTTGGTTTGTGCTTTAGTAATGTCTTGGCTACTGCTGGTACGGCTAGTGATGGTTTGTCTCGTACTGCGACGGTGAATGTTTCGGCTTCTTGTTCTATGACGGCTAATCCAGATGGCACCGATACTGTGCATACGGCAGATTTGCCGAATGGGACTTGGTCTGGTGGTAGTGACTATTATCCAAATGGGATTGGTAAAACTACTATTGCTACTTTTTGTAATGATGCCAGCGGATATTCTATTTATGCGGTAGGCTTTACGGGTGATAGCATGAGTGGTAATAATACTGTACTTCATAGTTCTACGCTTGGCACGAATTATGATATTACGACTGATATTTACGAGCCTGGCGATACGAGTTCTAGTTGGTCTATGAAGGTAACTAAAGTGACTGATAGCTCGACTTATCTACCGGCTAATTTAACTATTCAAAATAGTTTTGATAGTTACCATGCTGTGCCGAGTACTTATACTGAGGTGGCTAGATTTAGCTCGGCTACAGATGTTTCGCTAGGTTCTAGGATAGAGACGACTTATGGGGCATACGTGAGTGGTAATCAGCCGGCTGGAAGCTATGCTGGTAAGGTAAAATATACCCTTGTGCATCCAGGTGGTACTGATGTGCCTACCGTAGATACGATGCAAAATGTGGCAGAGTGGGGCGGAAGAGTAGGTGTAGGCGAAACTGTGACTGCTACCGATAGTAGGGATGGTAATACTTATAAAGTCACTGGTATCTGTACAGAGTTTAATGCTACTAATCCTAATAATTGTGACCATTATGAGCTCTGGATGACTGAAAATCTAGATCTAGCCCTTTCTGTCAATGGAGCAATTAGTACAGATGGTGAAACTACTACAGCACTAACTTCTGAAAACACAGATTTAAACGAATATGGCACTGGCAACCTTACTCCAGCTTATGGCTACACTTGTTCTAATAGTGATCCTAATTGTACTAGTGGCATCATCACTTGGACACCAGGGGCTACTTTAGCTACCCCAGCCACCATTAGTGACTTTAGCCATTCTGGTAGTGCTACTACGGTAGTAAGTAACTGGGTTAATGATAGTTATACTCCTCACTGGGCTGAAGGACGGCTTAATGGCAATATCAATAATGAAGTTTATCTTAATGGCAGTAATATCTATGCCACCTTAGCTCAATGTGTAGCCTCTAACACTCCAGACCAGTGTGCTCACTGGCATATTGGTAACTATTACAACTGGTCTGCAGCTGTGGCCACTAATAATACTAATATTGATGCTCATAAAACTCAATACACTACCATGCCAAACTCCATCTGCCCAGCTGGCTGGCACTTACCAAAAGGTTTAACTGGCTCTGATCCTAGTGACGATTCCAACTTATCAGACTTCAATACTGCCCTCTACGCTAATGGTATGACTGGTGATGGTGGTAATCCGGCTGGTAAAGACTTCGCTGGTAATGTCAACGTTAAATACTCCTCTACTGGTTGGGACAAGATGATTAGCAACCCCTTCTATTTCGTGCGCTCCGGGGCCGTTAGCGGTACTACACTATACAACTCTACCGGGTACGGCTACTATTGGTCTAGTACTGTAGCTACCTCGGGTACTAACGCGTACGCCCTGAACTTCGCTTCTAGCGTTCTATACCCCTCGCTCGCGGGCAATCGCTACTACGGGTTTTCGGTGCGTTGTGTAGCGCCGGTACCAACAAATTCATAGGGGCGTTACCTCAAAAAATCCAGAATTCATTCTGGATTTTTGTTGGTTTTTACTAAAATGGAGGCGCCTACCGGAATTGAACCGGTGTACGCGGTTTTGCAGACCGCTGCGTAACCACTCCGCCAAAGCGCCACCTGTAGTTATTGTAACATGGAATTAGAATTGCATCAAGGCGATACCAATGACTACAAGAACGGTGGCGATGAGGTGGACAAGGACAGTTTTCTTATTGAGTTTTTCGCGACCAAAGTTGGGCCAAATTAATGTTAACACTACGCCCATAAAGAAAATGACGATAGGCTCTACGGAGTCGGAAGCGGCAGAAGCGAGAGCAACGGCAGGAGCGGCGACGAGAGCGGCGCGGTAGGCAAAACTTTTGATAATACCTACAAACATACTAGTGGCGAGTGGAATACGGACTTTGCCTTTACTTTTTTTGACAACATGGCGATAGCGTAGGCGCCATTTGGGTAAAATTAGCATAATAATGCCATCGGTGATGCCAGTGCCGAGGATGGTGAGAGCGATTTCTTCAACGAGGAGGTGAGTGTCAAAATTATCGGCGTTAGTACTGACAAAAATGAGGTTGCCAATGACGCTAATTAAAACATAGAGAAAAGCAAGAAAGATGGCGTGGAGCTTAACCTTGCGGCTACGCTTTCTGGAAGTAAAGACAATCATGAGAGGAGCGATTAATATGATGGCAATAGCGACGAGTTGGAATGGTGAGAAGGTGTCGCCGAGAAAGAACCAGCCGAGAATGAGGTAGAGAATAGGTGCGAGTTGAATGAAAATACCCAGGTCGGTGGAATCTTCGATGCCGAGGGCAAGGTAATAAGGGATTTCGGCAATACTGAGCAGAACGCCGGCAAGAAGCATAAAACCAACAATGGAAAGGTCAAATGTGGTAAGATTAAAACCAGCAATAGCTAAAATGATGGCGCTGACGATGGTTTTGCCGTAGGCAGAGAACATTTTTTGGGAGGCGACTTCGCGACCATTAAAATGAACGTCAGAGATGTAATTATCGGTAAAAATTCGAAATACATCAAATAATACGGCTATGGCAACCAAAATCAACCAGCTCATGGTTAGATTGTAGCATATTTTGGAAGAATAAAAAATGGGTCGAGAGTTAGCTAACAAAAAAGCTCCGATTGGAGCTATTTGGTGTGGTGCGAGCGAAGAGACTCTAACTCTCGACCTCTTCCTTGGCAAGGAAGCGCTCTAAACAACTGAGCTACGCTCGCACGATTTATTAATAGTCTAATTATAACACAGATTTTGATTTTTTGACAACTTTTGGTATAATGGAAATATAATTTAAAAGGAGATATTATGTCTACAGGTGGAATTGTGGCAATTGTAATTGTAGTAGTGATAGTACTGCTAATTGCGATTATTGCCGGTATTTATAACGGGCTAGTAAAACTAGATGAACGAGTGAACGAAGCGTGGTCGGATATTACGGTGCAAATGAAGTACCGAGCGGATTTGATTCCAAACGTAGTGGAAACTGTGAAGGGCTATGCTAAGCATGAAAAAGAAACTTTTCAAATGGTAACGGAAGCTCGGACGGCGGCGATGGGAGCAAAGACGGTCAAGCAAGCGGCAGAAGCCGAAAATGCTATGCAAGGTGCGCTTTCAAAGATTTTTGCAATTGCAGAAGCTTATCCAGAGCTCAAAGCTAACGAGAATTTTCAAACTTTGCAAACACAACTTCAAGATACGGAAGATAAGATTCAAGCGGCACGTCGATTTTATAACGCAGGGGCTAAAGATCTCAATACGCGAATTAAGACTTTCCCGGTTAACATTATTAATAATATGATCGGACACTTTAAGAAACGGGATTACTTTGAAGTCAATGAGGCCGAGAAAGCTAAAATTGAAAAAGCTCCAGAAGTAAAGTTTTAAAGTAAAGGTAGCCTAGCAAGAGCTAGGCTACTGATTTTAGGAAAACTATGTACAAACAGATTGCGGAAAATAAGCGCAGAACTATATACATTATTGTTGGATTCGTGATTTTGATTGGAGCGATTGCGGGAGTGTTTGCGTGGGTCTATAATGACCCATGGATAGCAGTGTGGACGACCGTGGCGGCGATTGTGTATGCTGTAATACAGTATTATGCTTCTTCATCTTTGTCGATGGCGATGGCGGGGGCGAAGGAAATTCAAAAAAAAGATAATCCGCGTCTCTATAATGCGGTGGAAAATTTGTCAATCACTACTGGATTACCGATGCCGAAGGTATACATTATTGAGGATAAGGCGCCAAATGCGTTTGCGACGGGGCGAGATCCTCAACATGCGGCAGTGGCGGCTACGACGGGATTACTTGATATTATGGACGATAAAGAACTGACGGCGGTGATGGCACATGAAATGTCGCATGTGAAAAATTACGATATTAGAGTATCAATGATTGTATTTGGACTAGTGTGTGTGATAGGGTTGATTTCTGATCTTGGATTTCGGATGATGTTTTATGGGGGAAGACGACGTGACAATGAAGGCAGCCCGGTAGCATATGTGCTACTTATTGTGGTGGCGATATTAGCACCGATTATTGCGGCGATTGCGCAGATGGCGGTATCTAGGCAACGAGAATATTTGGCTGACGTTTCGGCGGCACATATTACACGGTATCCAGAAGGGATGATTGCAGCGCTCAAGAAATTACAATCACATTCACAGCCAATGAAGAGCCAGAATGTGGCGATGGAGGCGATGTGGATTAATGAACCGCTTAGAAAAAGTTTTTTGAGCAATTTGCTTTCTTCACATCCACCGATTGAAAAGAGGATTGAAAGACTAGAGCATGGTAAATCAAAATTCTAGTCGCAAAACCCAAAGTAATTCTACTCGGGGCAAACTTAAGGTTGTTCGGCCGAGTTTACGGTCTCGAATAGGATTATTTTGGGCTTCTAAAAAGAGATCTTCTAAAATTAATCCGCATAAGAGTTTTAAACGGTCATATCGAGAAGACTATCGGCGGGAAACGCCAGTGCCAGGGGTGATGCACCATATTTTTGCGAGCTTTGGGATGATTTTTAAGAATTGGAAATTGTTTTTGCCGTTTTTAATTATTGTAGTAATTTTGGATGCATTATTTGTGGGGATTATGGACCAAGAAAATTATGCACAATTTCAAGAAGTATTAGATGAGACGAGCTTACAGGTGGCAGGGGAAGATATTGGTGACTTTGCTAAAGCAGGGTTGACTTTGATTTCGACAGTGACGACGGGTGGTTTGTCGGGAGAGTCAAGTGAAGCAGCGATGGTGTTTGGGGTGATTATTTTTCTAGTGATATGGCTAGTGACAATATTTTTATTGAGACATTTATTGGCGGGGCACAAGGTGAAATTGCGAGATGGGTTATATAATGCAATGACACCAATGATTTCGACTCTTATAGTGTTAGTAGTAGCAATAGTGCAATGTATACCGATATTTATTTTGATTATAGCTTATTCGGCGGCAGTGCAGACGGAGTTTTTGGCGACGCCGTTTTATGCACTAGTATTCTTTATTTTTGCGGCTTTAATGATTATATTATCAACATATCTGTTGTCCTCGTCTTTAATTGCACTGGTGGCGGTGTCGGCCCCGGGGTTGTATCCGATGAAAGCGTTATTCACGGCATCGGATTTGATGATGGGGCGGAGGATAAAATTTATTTTGCGTCTTGTGGCGCTGATTTTGACATTAGCGATTATGTGGGTGGTGGTAATGTTGCCGCTCATATTGTTTGACATGGGGATGAAACAATTTGAGTGGACGGCGGGGATACCATTTGTGCCGATATGTATGACGGTGATGACTTGCTTTACTTGTATTTATGTTACTGTATATCTATATATGTATTATCGTTGGATGTTAGATTACAAAGAAAAATAAAACGCAAACTTATTTTCGTTCGCGGTTCATTTCACGCCATGTTAATTTTTACAACATTTTACTCAATCCTCGCCTCGATCAAGTTATATCAGACTCGCTTACGCGAATTTGTAACTTTACTCGTCTCGGATGAGGAAAGGTTGTAAAAATTAACTGGGTTCATTCAATGCTCTCTCAAATTAAGTTTGCGTTTTATGATACAATGGTGGTATGACAAAGAGTGAGGCGGAAAAACGCATTGTAAAGTTGAGAGAGCTGATTAATGATTATCGGTATCATTATCATGTATTAGATGAATCTACGATGAGTGAGGCGGCGGCGGATTCGTTGAAACACGAGCTGTCTTTACTGGAGGAGGAGTACCCAGATTTGATTACGCCAGATTCGCCAACACAACGAGTGGCGGGGAAGCCGCTGGATAAATTTGAAAAAGTGAAACATGAAAAACGGATGATTAGCTTGGCGGATGTATTTAGTGAAGAAGAAGTGAAAGATTGGATTATCCGTAACGAAAAGTTAATCCCGGGTGGAAGAATCAAGGAATTTTTTACAGATATCAAAATGGATGGTTTGGCATGTGCGTTGAAATATAAGGATGGAGTGTTTGTACAGGCGATTACGCGTGGCGATGGACTGGTGGGTGAGGATGTGACACAAAATGTAAAAACGATTGAAAATGTGCCGCTTAAAATTAATGAATTAGGTGAAGTTGAGGTCAGAGGGGAAATAGTGATTTTTAAAAAAGATTTTGAAAAGTTGAATGAGATTCAGCGTAAGAAAGGTGAGCCGGAATTTGCGAATCCGCGGAATTTGGCGGCGGGATCGATTCGGCAGTTGGATCCTAAGATTGCAGCGAGTAGGCCGCTCAAATTTATTGCCTATGATTTGGTGATGCCGGAGAGTAAAACTTGGCAGGAAGCGTATGAACATTTGCGGGCTTTGGGTTTTCAGACTTCGAATGAAGATAGAGTATTTAAAAATACAGAAATGAAACATTTGTTTCATTATATAGAAGAGTTAGATGAATATCGTAAGAGCTTAAAATTTAATACGGATGGAATGGTGATCAAAATTAATGATCGATTAATATATGACACGTTGGGAATTGTAGGTAAAACGCCGCGGGGGGCAGTGGCTTATAAGTTCCCAGCGGAAGAATCGACGACGGTAGTAAAAGATATTGTGATTTCGATTGGGCGGACGGGAGCAGCGACGCCGGTAGCGATTTTGGATCCGGTGGTGGTGGCTGGTTCAACGGTACGACATGCGTCACTGCATAATGCGGATGAGATTGCACGACTAGATGTACGGATTGGGGATACGGTAATTATTTACAAAGCGGGGGATATTATTCCGCAAGTGAAGGAAGTGTTGGTAAGTTTGCGTCCGGAAGGTACAAAACCGTTTGATTATAAAGAGGCTTTGAAGCGACAATATCCAGAATTAGAGTTTGAACGGCCAGAGGGCGAGGTGGTGTACCGAGTAAAAGGGGAAACTAGTGATTTTATTTTGAAACGGGCGATAGAGTATTATGCAAGTAAGCCGGCGCTGAATATTGAGGGACTAGGGGAAAAAAACGTGGTGGCGCTAGTGGATGCGGGACTAGTGAGACAACTATCAGATTTGTATCGGTTGCGAGCTAGTGAAGTGGCAAAACTAGAAAGGTTTGGAGAATTGTCGGCGGTTAATTTAGTAACGGCGATTGAAGCGTCGAAACGTCCGACTTTGGCTAAATTCATTACAGCGATTGGGATTCGGCACGTGGGAGCGCAGACAGCAACGGCTTTAGCGCGCAAGTTCAAGAGTTTAGATAAATTAGTGGAAGCAACTGAGGATGAACTGCTGGCGGTGCCGGATATTGGTGAGGTGGTGGCGGAGTCGATTTTGGCGTGGTTTAGCGATGAGGATAATTTGAAATTATTAAATGACTTGCGAGGATTGGGTGTGTGGCCACAAAATGAAGCGGAGGGCGAATTACCTTTGGCTGGTAAATCGTATATTGTGACAGGGACTTTAGATTCGATGGGGCGGGAAGAGGCGGAAGATAAACTACGAGCGTTAGGCGCGACGGTGACTTCATCGGTAACTCGGAACACTACGGCTTTAATTGTGGGCGAGAAGCCGGGTAAGTCTAAACTAGAAAAAGCAGCGAAATTAGGAATTGCCACGATGGATGAACCCGAGTTTTTAAATTTGATACAATAAAAAATGGTGACCTCACCGAGAGGAGGGACCTCGCTTCGCTCGGTGCGAACTCTTCGGGTTTTGGTAGTCGCGGCGGGATTGATAATCCCGGGTGCTCAACTAATAAAATAAAACAAGCTGCAAGCAGCTTCTTTTATTTTATTGGTAGTCGCGGCGGGATTCGAACCCGCGATTGCCTGGATGAAAACCAGGTGTCCTAGGCCTCTAGACGACGCGACCACTATGACATATAATAACAAATTTTACTAGAAATTGCAAGAGTAAGTGATTTCAGTGCGATATGAGGTGGCGGAGTAGGGCTCTTCGGGGTAGAATTTGATAGTAGTGGTAGATTCGTCACAGTATTTTAGAACATAATCAGCATTGGGGGTGTTTTTTTGGTCACCGAGTAGGATAATTTGGCGAAGGTTAACTACTGGTAAGCCAGATTCGGCGTGGTCGGCGAGAGCGGTGACGGGGCTACCAGCATAGGTACTAGATTGAGTGAGGTTGGGGTAATAATGATTTTCGTAATAATTGGCGGCGAGAGATGCGAGTTTTTGTGGGATTTGGCGTTCTGGGCGGAGTAAAACAATGCAAACGATAGCAATAATAACTAGGCCGATAGCTAGTAAGATAATAACAAAAATAAGCCAGCGAAAAGGGTTAAGGTTTTTGTTGGATTGATTAGGTTTGACGTGGGACGAGTGACGAGTGGCTTTACGCACGCGAACAGGACGAGGTTGAGCTAACCCAAAAGTGGTGGGATACTGATTATGCTTACGTAATGCCATATTTTAATCTTATCACAAAATAAAACTTATGGTAATATATTATTATGAGCAAGTTATTCAAACGAACAAAAATTTTGGCAACGATTGGGCCAGCAACGAATACGGCAGAAAAGGTAGAAGAAATTATTATGGCGGGGGTGAATGGTTGTAGGTTGAATTGTTCGCATGGATCAAATGAAGAACGAGATCAGCAAATTAAATGGATTCGGGCGGCAGCAAAGAAAAAAGGTAAAGCGATTGCGATTTTGCAGGATCTGCAGGGACCCAAAATTAGACTGGGAGTGTTAAAGGATAACCATTTGGATTTGCACAAAGATGATGAAGTGGTGTTGGAGGCAGCAGAAGGTTATGAACATGATGGGAGTTTGAAAGTGCCGGTGCAATATAATTTGGCAGAAAAGGTAAAGGTGGGGGAGCCGTTATCGATGTTTGATGGAAAGATAAAGTCAGAGGTGGTGGAAATTGTGTCGGATACGGCGATAAAAGTGAAAGTTTTGAATGATGGATTTATAATGTCGCGAAAAGGACTGAACTTGCCGGATACTGATTTTGGTGGGGATATTTTGACCGAGAAAGATCTCGAAGATATTGAATATGGGGCAAGTTGTGATTATGATTATGTGTCACTGTCGTTTGTGCAAAGGGCGGTAGATATTTTGAAATTAAAACAAATATTGTTGGCACAAGGCTCAACGGCTAAAGTAATTGCAAAAATTGAAACTAAGAAAGCGATTGAGAGTGAAAAGAATTTGGAAGAGATTGTGAAGGTGGCGGATGGGATTATGGTGGCGCGGGGTGATATGGCGGTAGAGGCGGGGGCAGAGGTGGTGCCGATTGTGCAGAGGAGATTAATTGCTTTATGCCGAACATATGGAAAACTTTGTATCGTGGCAACGCAAATGTTGTCATCGATGGTGGAATCACCGGAGCCGACAAGGGCAGAAGTTTCGGATGTGGCTACGGCTGTGATACAGGGGGCGGATGTGGTGATGCTGTCGGATGAAACGGCAAACGGAGCTTACCCTTTGGAAACTGTGAAAGAAATGAAAAAAGTGATACTATATACACAAAATCATTCTAAAATTGCACCTTTGGGGCGGCAACCGGAGGGAGAGTCAGTGGCTTATGATGCGATTTCGAACGCGGCGGCGCGGCTAGCAGAACAAATTGAGGCGGACGTGATGATATGCCAGACGGCTTCGGGGGCAACAGCTTTGGCAATGGCGGCACAGCGACCGAATTTACCAATTGTATCGGTAACGCCGAACCAGCGAGTGGCAAATCAACTAGCATTGGTTTATGCAAATTCGGCGTTTGTAAGGCCGTATTCGGATAATTTTGGGTATAATTTGGCGGAAGAATTAAAAAAATCGGGATATTTGCAAGTGTCGGAGGGGCGGAAGGATTTACTGGCCGTGATTGTATCAGGAGATAAGAATAGAGTAGGAACAGATACTATAAAGGTTAGAATAGTATAATTGGTTCGCTTAAGGAAAGTTTATTTTTCTATACTTTCTAGGCCTGGGAGTTTTTTGCCGAGCAAGAATTCGAGAGCAGCGCCGCCGCCGGTGGATACGAGAGAGTAATTGAGATTAGGATGGTCGTGCATTAGGCTTTCGACAAAGCCGGTAGTGTCGCCACCGCAAATGATGGTAGTGGCGGCTTGTTTCTCGCCAATTAATTCAGCGGTAATGGTGGAAGCGGTGGCGTAGGCGGGGTCTTCGGCGTAACCTAGGAGGCCGTTCCAGATGATGGTACTGGCATCGGTGACGAGACTCGCGAGTTTACCAGTAGAGAGGGGGCCGATATCTAGTTTTTGACCTTTAGTATTTTCATCAAAATCGGTGGCGATGGTGATTTTGGGATTGTTGGATTTATAACCGTCGGCGGCGATTTTACCACCGACGAAGATATGGTCGGCTTTTTGGGCAAATTTATCGATCAAGGGTTGTTTGTCTGCGACTTTGGCGCCACCGATGATAAGTAAGACTGGTTTGGTGGGGTGTTCTAGGGCGGCGTTAAGATTTTTGGTTTCACTTTCGACTAATAAACCAGCGTAGACTGGAAGAAAGTGCTTGATGGCGTCGGTGGAGGCATGAGCGCGGTGGACAACAGCAAAACCATCTTGAACGTAGGCAGTAGCGCCGGTAGCTTGGATAATATTTTGAATGAAATTTGGGGAGTTAGCTTCCTCGCCGGGATCAAAACGTAGGTTTTCGAGGAGGGCGATTTTGGTGCCACTGGGGATTTTAAGAGGTTTGTCTGGTGTGGGTAGCGGGCAAAAGTCGATTTTGGTTTGAGGCAGTAATTTGCGAAGGGCGTTGGTGACGGGGGAAAGGGAAAGTTCAGGAGTGGTTTTGCCTTCAGGGCGGCCAAGGTGGGAAAGCAAGATGATTTGTTTGGCGTCGTGGTCTAGCAAGTATTGGATAGTAGGTAAACTGGCACGGATACGTAGATCGTCGGTGATTTTGCCGTTTTTTAAGGGCACATTATAATCTACACGAACTAAAATTATTTTATTTTTGACATTTAGATCTCGAATTGTTTTCATAAAATCATTATAACATACTTTACAAAATATGCATACTGTGATATAATTGAAATATGGCAAAGGTAAAAACTTACAACCAAGTAATTGGTGAAACCGTAGAGCATATGCGGCTTGAAAGGGGGTGGACGCAAGGTGAGTTAGCTGAGGCAGTGGGGTCGAGCCAATCGGCAATTCACCGAATTGAAAAGGGTGGACAGAATGTAACGTTACCAATGATTAAGAAGTTGTCAGAGGCACTGGGTAAGCAGATTTTATCAATTAATGACTCGGCTACAGATAGCTTTAGGATAAGAGGCGGCAAGGAATTAAGCGGTGAGATTACAATAAATACTTCGAAAAATGCGGCAGTGGGGCTTTTGTGTGCATCACTTTTGAATACTGGAAAAACAGTTCTTAAGAGAACGGCGAGGATTGAAGAGGTTTTTCGAATTATTGAGGTACTAGAGTCAATTGGAGTAAAATGTCGTTGGATAAATCGTCATCGTGATCTTGAAATTATATCACCGCGTGAATTAAAATTAGAAGAGATGGACATTGAGGCGGCGCGGCGAACGCGGTCGATTATTATGTTTTTGGGTCCTTTGTTACATAGGTATGCTAAATTTCAGATTCCCTATGCAGGGGGGTGTTCGCTAGGAACACGGACAGTAGAGCCACATCTTAAGGCTTTGGAATCATTTGGGTTAAAAGTAGATGCGGAGAAAAACTCAGGATTTTATGAAGTGGAAGTAGATCAGAAAGTTTTGTGTGAGCGAGATAGATATATAGTGCTAACCGAACGAGGTGACACAGTGACAGAAAATGTATTAATGGCGGCAGCACTAAGTCCAGGAGTAACGACGATAGTAGGAGCTTCGCCCAATTATATGGTGCAGGACGTTTGTTTCTTTCTTGAGAAAATGGGGGTAAAGATTTCGGGAATTGGTACGACGACACTAGTGGTGCGAGGGAGGTCACAGTTTAATTTGAATGTAGAATATAATATATCGGAAGACCCCATTGAGGCTATGAGTTTTATTGCGGCGGCACTTACGACGCATTCGGAAATTACGCTGCTTAGGGCACCGATTGAATTTTTGGAAATTGAGTTGGAAGTCCTTAAAAGTATGAATGCGAAATTTGAGTTAACTCCAGAGTATGCGTCGGCAAATGGGCGGACACGGCTGGTAGATCTCACAATTAAAAAATCGCATCTTGTGGCGCCAGTAGATAAAATTCATCCGATGCCGTTCCCGGGGCTTAATATTGATAATTTGCCGTTTTTCTCGGTAATTGCTGCAGTGGCGGAAGGAAGAACGCTAATTCATGATTGGGTGTTTGAAAATCGGGCAGTATATACGACAGAGCTAGCAAATTTGAATGTGAAAGTGGAGCTATTAGATGCGCACCGAGTATATATTGAGGGACCAACTAATTGGCGGCCGGCGGAACTTGTGGCACCGCAAGCACTTAGGCCAGCAGTGGTGGTGCTAATTGGAATGTTGGCAGCACCGGGGAAGTCAATTTTGCGCAATGTATACCCGATTAACCGAGGGTATCAGGATTTTCCGGCAAGGTTACGTCATTTAGGGGCGGATATTGTGCCGCTCACCGGGATATAATACAATTCAAAAGAGGGGTTGACTTTTGAATTGGTGTGTGGTAGGTTAGTATTAAGGTTTAATTAGATCGCTTCTCTTCGGAGGCGGTCTTTTTTAGCTTGATGATTATATAATCTATTTCAAACATAAATCAAACCTCCTTTATCCCCCCACTCTTAACTAAACTGTGCAACCCCTCTGATGCATTATGCCATAACAGATTAAATAAAAAACAACCCCTATAATGTAAAATCTGCTATAATAAAGTAATGGACAAGATTACGGAGGGATTAAATAAACAACAGAAGGAGGCGGTAGAATGTTTAGAGGGGCCACTACTGATTTTGGCGGGGGCGGGGAGTGGCAAAACTAAGACTTTGACACATAGAATTGCAAATTTGATTGCGCATGGAGTGCAGCCGGCACATATTTTAGCGGTGACGTTTACCAACAAAGCGGCCAAAGAAATGAGAAGTAGGTTATGGCAATTAGTTTCTATTTTTTCTTCAGCTGGACTTGAACCTTCAAGCACGTCATATGCTGGGAAGCTGGCGGAATTGTCCCTTCGGGACGAATTTGTTTGGTCCGGCAGGAATATACGTGCTGAAAATTCAAATCAGAATTTTACGCTTCAGAAAAAACAGAAACTAACTGCCCAAGAAGTACCGCGGTCTTTTATGCCTTTTATGGGGACGTTTCATGGGATAGCGGTGAAGATTTTGCGGCAAGAGGCGGATGCGCTGAGCCTAGATCGGAATTTTGTGATTTATGATACGGATGATCAAATCGCTCTTATTCGGCGCATTATTAAGGATTTGAAGCTGACTGATAATAAAAATTTGAAACTCAAGACAGTACAGTCTATTATTTCGAGCGAAAAAAATCAAGGTAACGGACCGGATGACTACGCGGCGGGAGCATATTACCCAAATCAACAGAAGATTGCGCAGATTTTTGCAAGGTATGAAATAGAAAAGCAAAAAGCGGGGGCGTTAGATTTTGATGATTTACTTTTGAAGGAGTTAGAATTATTCCAAAAGCATGCGGAAATTAGAGAAAAATGGCGAAAGAAGTTTCAACATATTTTGATTGATGAATATCAGGATACTAACCAAGTGCAATATAATATAGTAAAGTTGCTAGTAAATGAAAAGCGAAATATTTGTGTGGTAGGGGATGATTGGCAATCTATTTATTCATGGCGGGGGGCGGATTTTACGAATATTCTAAATTTTGAGCGTGATTTTCCGGGAGCAAAGGTGATTAAACTGGAACAGAATTACCGTTCGACTGGTAATATTCTGACCGCTTCACAGAAAATTATTAACCAAAATAAGACTCGAACTGAGAAAACATTGTTTACGGAGGCGGACATAGGTGAACCGGTGGAAATAGAGAGTTTGCGGGATGAAACGGAAGAAGCAAATTATGTGGCGTTGAAGATTTTGAATTTACAGAAGGATTACCCGATTCTAAGTGATTTTGCGGTACTTTATCGGACGAATGCGCAGTCGTATGCGTTTGAAAAAGCATTTATGAATATGCATATTTCGTATAAAATTGTGGGTGGGGTGAGATTTTATGACCGGAAAGAAGTAAAAGATGTGTTGGCGATATTGAAATTAGTACAGAATCAGCGAGATAAAGTGTCGTTTTCTAGGGTGGTGGGGAATGTACTGAACGGAATCGGGGAAGTGTCACTTGCGAAATTATTAGCAGCAATGGACGCAATGGAGGGCGTTGAGCCGCTGTTTAATGCAGATTTGATGGAGGTGCTGTCGACAACTAAGGCGAAAAATGCTTTGCGTAAATTAATTGGGTTTTTGCGGAAAATAAGAAATGAAACAAATGTTGCAAAAAATACAGAGGAAAACAACGAGAATGTGAATCCAGGTGAAATAGTAAAGCAAGCGGTGGAGTATTTTGATTTCAAAACTTTGACGGATGATGGAACGCCAGCGGCAGAAGAAAGAATGCGGAATTTGGAGGTGTTAGAAACGAATGCGAGCGAATATGAGACATTGGAGGATTTTCTAGCGGATGCAACACTGATGTCGTCGGCAGATGAAAGTATTAGTAAAGACGCAGTGACGTTGATGACTTTACACGCGGCAAAGGGACTTGAATTTCCAGTGGTGTTTATTGTGGGGCTGGAGGAGGGACTGTTTCCTAGTTCACGTTGTTCGGAAGATCTGACGGATTTGGAGGAAGAACGGCGGTTAGCTTATGTAGGAATGACGAGGGCGATGCGGCGGCTGTTTTTGACTTATGCGGCGAGTCGGTTTTCGTTTGGGGACAGGAGTTATAATATGCCGTCGCGATTTTTGATTGAGCTGGGTTATGATCCATATGGGAGTAGTGAAGGAGTTGGCTCGGTGGGGTATGATGTCGGCTCGGCGGGGTTTCGTGACCGAGACGGTGATGGATTTACAGACTTCACGGATGACGATTTTGGTGAGGCGGATTTTGACCCGTTTCCGGATGATGGGCCGGTGTTTGAGTAAGTGGTAAAAGGTGGGGAGTTGATTTTTGAATGGGGATGTGCTAGGGTAAAATGCAATAATCAAAAGGAGTTTTATGTTGAAAAATGATTTTGCAGAATGGATGGACATAAAAGACAAGATTCAAAAAGGAGCTGTCGTGACAAAATTTTCAGAAGGTCAGATTTGGTGGGCGGCACTTGGTAAAAATATTGGCGTGGAGATTAATGGTAAGCACGAGGATTATTCTAGGCCAGTAGTAATTTTTAAAAAAATGAGTCATTTATGCTTTTGGGCTATTCCGCTCACTTCTCAACCGCATAGTGGTACTTGGTACACGGAATTTGATTTTAGGGGTAAACGAGAATATGTTGTTTTATCCCAAATGCGAATGATGAGCGTATCTCGTCTTTATAATCGTATGGGAAAATTATCTACTGGCGATTTTAAAAAGATAAAAGTGGGTTTTAAAAAACTTTTAAAATAAATACCTCCCAACTTTTGGTTGGGAGAACGACTAGTTGTCGAATATGGTTTTATTATAACAAAGATTGTAGCTGGCGTCAAGAGGTTTTGGGTGGGATTTTTGAAGCGGTGTTTTCTGGAATAGAGTAATGGTGGATATGGTGGAAAAAGTGGTAAAAATTGATAAAAAGTGGAAAAAGGGGTTGCAAAAATAAAGCACTAGGAGTATGATAGTAGTATATAAAGTTATACATTAAAAGGAAGAATATGTCTCTAAGGTCATCGTTTTTAAGCATCTCTTGGTTTGTGGGTGCGTTTTTGTTGGTAATGGGCGTGGGGTTGGTTGTGAGTATACAAGATACTTATGCCACGGCTTCTTCAATTACCGTGTCGATATCTAGTGGGGCTAATCCTACTATAAATATTCCACCTACCAAAGAAGGTAAATTTGCTAGTAGTGGTGCTACTACTATTGGTGTAACTACTAATCATGCGAGTGGTTATACTCTTACTGCTACTGCTACAGCTTTAACGGACAATACTAATACCATAGCTACTTTGCCAGCTAATACTGCGATTAACGCTGCTACTTTTGCTGATGCTTCTAGCGATACTTATAACAATAAATGGGGCTATCTACCGAGCCAATATTGTACAAGTAGTAGTATTAGTTCTTGTGTAAGTAATATCACTAGCCAATATTATCTTCCAGCGCCCACTAGTGGTCAAGTGATAGACATTACAAACGATAATACTTCTGGCAATACTTATACCATGGCGATTGGTGCTAGACTAGACTATACTATAGCTCAAGGAATCTATACTACGGA
>JAFWLR010000008.1 GCA_017510985.1 Candidatus Saccharimonadota bacterium
AGTAGAATAACTATAACCCCAAGTATTAGGTGTAGTAAGAGTAGATAATTTATCACTAGTGGATAAGCTAGTAAAGACATTACTGTGAACGGTATCATTAACTAGATTAGTAGTATTATGGATTAAACTATTATCTACAGTGCTAGTATCCGTATTATTACCTACAGTACTAGAAAGATTATAGCCACTTACATTATTAGTAGAAACATTAACCGTTACTATATTACTATCACTCTGACTGCCTGGGGCTAGTTCGTCTATAATCAGGTCACCGGAGACCGAGACACTAATAGAAGGATTAATAGTAAAGTTAATACCGGCACTACTACTATATTCTAGGGCAGAAGAGGCACCATTACATATAACAACACTTAGTAGAACTAGTGTTGATGCTAAGATGATTGTTTTTGCCTTCATATATGCCTCCGCCTTTGTTACCTTTGATTTCCCCAGCGGTGCCGACTTCGCAAAAGGCGTATACAAAATCGGCACCGCAGGTTCCATAATCCAACGCGATGAAATCTCAAAGAAATCAACGACATTGACATCCTGTGGTGCCGATTCTATCGTCGATTACTTTGGATTTCGCTTTTCTAATGTGCGTTGGATTATGGAATTTATATATTTTCATTTTAGCATTAAATCTTTACTCACGCAAGGCCAAAATTAACTACTTTTTAATAGAGGTGAAAACGCTCATGATACAAAATTTTAAGGTGGGGAGTTGACTTTTGGATTTTTTGCGCATACAATAGCGGCGGGTTGGCGAAGTTTAACTCTTTTAGAGTATAGAGTCTTGGTGTGGGCCCGTATGACCTTTGTCTACGCGGGGGCTTTATATGACTTATCCTAGTTATAGTCGCGGTCGGTAGCCCCCATTTTATTAACTAATGAAATGGAAAGGATACTAGTAGTGAGAAGACGTTTTGTTTTCGCACTAGTAGTGCGATTGTTTAGAAAAGAGATTACCATTCTAGTAGAATGGTAAAACTCGTCCAACCAGATGAGTAAGTTGCTAGGGCTTACTCTTTAGTGTAATTATAGACCTAATGATTAAAATCGTCAAGGATTTTTTGGGTTGGCACTATTGACGTGGGAGTGCTAATTTTGTATAATTAAGGTATGGAAATTACGCCGAGACAGCAAGCGATTTTGTGCCAGATTATAGAGGAATATGCCGAGACAGCTTCGCCAGTGGGAAGTGTGACCTTGGCTAAACTTTTTCAAGTATCGCCAGCGACAGTGCGGGCAGAAATGGCGCGGTTGGAGATGATGGGGCTAATAGCGCAGCCACATACTTCGGCGGGACGAGTGCCAACGGATGCGGGATATAGGTACTATGTCAACCACTTGAATAGTGAAGAGGCGAATACTTCACATTTGGAACAGCGATCACTGGAGCGAGGAACGCACGCTTTGAAAGTGCGAGTAAATTCGCAATCTAGAGCAGATGCGGCAATTAGAGGAGCGGTGGATGCTTTGGTGGAATTAACCGGTAATTTGGGTTTAGCGACAATTGGAGGGCAGCTGTATTTGTCTGGGATTGCGCGTTTGTTTACACAACCAGAATTTGGTGATACACGACGAGTGCAGGCGGTGGCTAAGTTACTAGACAATTTGGAACCGTGGCTAAGAGAAGCAGCACCGGGTGAAGCACTAAATATTTTTATTGGGCACGAGAACCCGATTGGTAAGAATTCGGAGGTGTCGTTGATAATTTCAAAGTTTCGGTCGCCGTTCTCGGATAGAAGCTATATCGGAGTGCTAGGGCCGACGCGGCAGAATTATGCTAAGGTGATGGCACTAGTAAAGCATGCGGGGCAAATGTTGGAGGAGATATTATAAAGGAGGAAAATGAAAGAGAAGAAAAGAGAAGAAAAAATAGATTTGACGGAAAAAATAAACGAACTGACAAATGATTTGCAAAGGACGCGAGCGGATTTTGAGAATTTTCGTAAGCAAGTGGATTTGCAAAAGGAAAATGAACGGAAAGTAGCGAAGTTTGCAACGGTACATAAGGTATTGCCGCTTTTAGATGACCTTGATCGGGCAATTGCAAATTATGCGGAATTAAAACCGTTAGAGAAATCTTTGGACAAAACTTTACAAGGATTGAATTTGATAAAAGTAGAATCGGCAGAGGGGGTGGAGTTTAATCCGGACGTACATGATGCAGTAATGGTGGAGGGGGAGGGAGAAAAGGAAATAATAGCAGAGACTTTGAGGCCAGGTTATTTTTATGAAGGAGAGATATTGCGACCTGCGATGGTCAAAGTTAAGAAAATATGATATAATAGTGGGAGTTAGAGAAAGGATTTACAAAAATGGCTGAATACAAGTTGACGCTGGATAAGCGAGAGCTGACTGGCAAAAAATTAAAAAGTTTAAGAGAGAAGGGACTGATCCCGTCAGTGGTTTATGGTGAAAAAGAGCCAGTATTGGCGGCAAGTGACTATGTTTCAACTGAGAAAGTGTTAGAGAAAGCGGGTTATCATTCCCCAATTGATTTAGATATCGCAGGTAAAAAACAAATGGCGATCGTAAAGGATGTGCAAGTGGATCCGGTGTCACGGAAGATTATGAATGTGGAATTTCAGGCTATTTCGGCGAAGGAAGCCGTGACGGCGACTACGCCGATTGTGATTGTGAATTTTGAAGCTTCGGAGGCATCAAAAACTTATCATTTTGCAATGACGCAGGCTTTGGAAGATATTGAGGTAAAGGCTAAGCCGGCAGATTTACCGAGCGAATTGACAATTGACGGGTCTGGTCTTGTGAACGTGGAAGATAAGTTGACTTTGGCAGATATTAAATTGCCGGAAGGGGTGGAATTAGCGGATAAAGAATTGGACCACGAGCAGGTAGTGGCTTCGTTATACGATCCAGCTGCGGAAGCAGAAAAGCGAGAGGCTGAATCGGTGACTGATGTAGCTGAAGAAGCTCCGACGGAAGAAACTACGGCTGGAGGTGAGCAAAAACCAGAAGCCGAAAAAGCCGAATAGGATTAGTTTGATAAAAATGACCCCTAAACTAGGGGTTATTTTTAAGGGCAGAGGTGTTGGCTTGAAGGCGGTCGGTGAAAGCTTTTTGAGCTTGTGCTATATTGGTATTGTTGCCAGCCCAGGCGTAGAGGGCTGGATCTTGTAAGGCACGAGCAAAAGAGAAGGTAATAGGCCAGTTGAAAGGACCATGCTTAATAATCTCAGTAAGATTAGCAGTGGCTTGCTCTGGGGTTTGTCCACCACTTAAGAAGACTATGCCAGCGAGTTCTGATGGGATGTGGGTTTTTAAGACTTCGGCGGTTTTCATGCCGACTTCTTCTGGGGTGGACTGAGTGGGGTATTGTTTGCCGGCGAGAACCATATTGACTTTAAGAATGCAGGCTTTGAGGTTGACCTTTTGCCTATCAAGATGCAAGAAAAGGCAATCCAGAATGCGACCGGTGAGGTTGGCAGCAGTGTTAATATCGTAATTGCCGTCGTAAACTAGTTCCGGTTCTACAATGGGGACGATATTGGCGGCTTGGCATTCTTTGGCGTATTCGGCGAGAATTTGGCAGTTTTTATTGACTGCAAAATCAGAGGGGGTGACGATGCGATTGTCGCTGTCGAGTTGAACGGTGAAGGCGGCACGCCATTTGGCAAAACGGATACCCATCTGATAGTATTCTTTAAGGCGATTTTCTAAACCATCTAGGCCTTTGGTGTAGGTTTCTTCGGGGTGGTTGGTGTCGGGATTGAAATGCTCTAAGCCTTGATCTACTTTGATGCCGGGGATGATACGGTGAGCGGTGAGGTAATCGACAAATTTTTGGCCATTATCGGCGGCTTGACGGGCAGTTTCGTCAAAGAGGATTACACCATTGACATAATTGGATAGGTGGGGAGTAGTGAAGAAAAGGTTGCGGTAATCACGACGATTGTCATAAGTGTCGGGGATATTTAATTGGGCGAATTTTTTATGAATACTGCCGCCAGACTCGTCAGCAGCAAGGATGCCTTTAGGGTATAAAACGAGGTTTTTGGCTATTAATTCGGGATTTGATTTGCTGGTGTGAGTGTTGGTCATGAGTTCGTTTAATTCAGACAAAGAAAGAACAGAATTTAATTTGGCGTTTTCAATATTGAGTTTGGCAAGTTTGAGGCTGTCCTCGACGGTCTTGCCGAGTATAAAACAACCGAGAATAGTAGCGGAGGCAATAGAATAAAGAGATAGATGTGTGAGAATATCTACGCGGTGGGCGGTAATGTGTTCGGTGATATTGAGGTAGGATAATCTAGTTTCGGATACTTTGATTAGTTTGTGATGATCGAAAGTTTGGAGCTCAGGTGCGTCTGAAAGTTCTGAAAATAAGAGGTCGGCTCTGGGGATTAGAATGTTTAAGTGAGCGTTATCAAAATTACGAGCATAGATAACCAATTTGGTATTGGGATGTTTGTCTAAAAAGTTTAAGATATCGGCAGCGGTGTTGATAGTAATTTCGGCTGAGCGGTCAATGTAAAGATAATCAGGAGCTTCTGGAAGTGGAGTAAAGGTGGTTTTAGTAAAATCACTAGGGGCAAAGTAAGTGACTTGACCGTCGGCGACCATGATGTAGCGGTGGGCGGAGGCACTGTCATTTGGGGTATTGGTGGTGCCCGTGAAATTAAGTTGGGAACCAGAAATAGTAGCACTAAGGCCTAGTTTTTGTAAGACTTCTAGAGAGACAGCGGCACCGCCAAGACTACTAGCGCGGCTGAAGAAATGATGTTCGCTAGCGTTGAAACTGAGGTCTAGCCATTTGGTACCTGTTTTGTCGGTTTCAAAATTCTCGGTACGGGCGTCTAAATTGAGATAGACATCTTGCAAAATATTGCCCACTACTATAATGCTCATGGTTTAATTATAACATGATGGGATTTAATTACAAGATGCCGAGGATGCCGCGGAGGGCGTAGGCGGTGTCTTCGTGATTCCTAACAGTGATAGTATCGATACCCATTTGAACGACAGGATAATCGTTGCCGCCAGGCTGAGTCATGTCGCCGAAATAGAGAATATCCTTTTTCTTAACGAGGAGCTCGTCTAGCATGTGAGTCATGCCAAATTCTTTGTTCATGCCAGGAGTGATGGCGTTAATAGAGGTAGTGCCGCCTATTTCATAGTCAAATTCGGGGGCTAGCTCTTTGCAGCGAGCGACGATTTTTTTGCGTTTTTGACAATCTGGGTCCCAGGCGTACTTTTCTTCGGTACCAGCTTTCTGGCCGAGAGCGGAGAAAGTGACTTGAGAGAGGCGGTTTTCGATGATTTCGTCACCGGGTTTAAGTTTGGTTTCTTCCCAGTAACCGAGTTCTTTGGCGGCTTTTTCGATAGTTTCAGTGATTTTGGTGACTTGCTCGGCTTTTAAGGGGTGATTATAAACTTGTTGCCAGTGATTGCGGGAATAGGGGATATTAGGCTTAACGACGCTAACTTCAATGGGGCCGAGTTTTTTGCCAGAGGGGAGGTAACGGTAATATTGGGTGCCCTGAGCGACAAAGAGATGAAGGTGAGTGAGTTGAGTGGCAACGACACCACGTTTTAGCATAGGGTCAACAATCTGAATGAGGAATTGATCAAATTTTTGCCCAGAAATGGGACAGACTTCAAAATGGTCTAAACACCGAATGAGCAAATCAGCAATTTCGTCGGTGATAGGGGTTTTGGCGACATTTAAAGTTTGGTCTATATCAAATGCTAAAACTTTTTTCATATTTTAATTATATCATGATATAATAAATTCATGAAAACTTACATTGTGGGCAATTGGAAGCTGAATTTTACAGTGGGGGAGGCTTCGATCTATCTTCATAAATTACTCAAGAAAATGCCGAATTATCGGGATGTAGAAGTGGTGGTGGCGCCATCTACGATTGCCTTACAACCGTTGTCTTTGCAAGTGGATCGACATAAAATGAAACTCTCGGCACAAGATGCGTTTTATCGAGATTATGGGGCTTTTACAGGTGAAACTTCTTTTTCGCAGCTAAGGGGGATTGTGGATTTCTGTATTGTGGGACATTCGGAACGGCGGTATATTTTTGGTGAAAATGATAAAATGGTGGCCAAGAAAGTAGCGGCGGCGATTAGACACAAGATTACGCCTATTTTGTGTATTGGGGAAACAGAGAGTGAGCGAGCGTTTGGTGAGACGGCAGATGTGATAAGGGATCAGCTAATTGGGGGGTTGTCAGAGGTGGCGGACGACGATTTTGATAATGTGATTATAGCTTATGAGCCGGTGTGGGCGATTTCTTCAACTAAAGCGGCAAAGTTAGCTACGCCAGACGAAATTGCCGAGGTAGTGGAATTAATCAGACAGACTTTAGCGGATACATATGGGGCGGAATTAGCGGAAAAGGTGCCAGTATTATTTGGTGGTAGCGTGAATAAAGCTAATGCCGGAGCTTATTTAACAGTGCCGGGGGTAAATGGATTATTAATTGGGGGTGCTAGTTTGATTTTGGACGAATTTGTTGATATACTAGAGGTAGCTAAGAGAGTGCGACAATGAGAAAATACATGGATTTTGTGCCGGCAGAGCCGGTGGGATTGGTGAAAACTCAGACCGCTAGAGCCAAGAAGGCGGCACGGATTATGCCGAGTGATGGGGCGGTGAGGCAGAAATATCCCAAGATGCGAGCGACTGAAATAGTGCGTAGTACAGAGGATATGAAACGTGTAGATAGGAAAGTGATGCGTCAGTTACCAAGGGCAGAAAAGGCGCTAGAGATAAAGAGGCCGGTAGAAACGAAGAAACCGGTGGCGTTTACGGATGAAAGAAATTTGAAGTTGGGGGCGATTGAGGATTTGAACCCGAAATTTGTAAAAACAGATGTACCAAAGCGGCCTTTGTCTAGTGGAACAGGGGCGCGAAGGACTAGGGGCGGAGTTAAGACTGGGGTGGCAGCAGTAAAAGCGCAGCCGGTGGGGATGCGAGCAAAAAATGCGAATAAGGGACTTTTACCAGGTATGAAACCGGTGGAAAAGTCGGTGGAAAACTCTAGCACCAAGGGAGTATATCAGCCGCCAAAATCCCCGTTTATAAATCAGAAAAAAGTAGTCAAGCGACCGCTATCAAAGAATGTATATGCTAAGAAGATAGAGGCACCAAAAGAGGAACCAAAGGGGCCGGTGACGATTATTTCTAAGCCGGAAAAACAGGCGCATGTGGGGATGGTGGTGACGATTATTTTGACGATAATATTGGGGGCGGCAGCGGGGACGGTAGCGTTTTTGCTTTTGCCGAAATAAAGTTGTAGGATTGGCGAGATTTTGTAATTGGAATTTTGGGGTGGGATGTGATATAATGATAGAGGGGTGAATTTTACGGTGGGATTAGCTCAGATGGTTAGAGCGTCTGATTGTGGTCCAGAAGGTCGTCGGTTCGATCCCGATATCCCACCCCAGATTTTCGCGGGTATAGTACAGTGGTTAGTATGCGAGTTTTCCAAACTCGAGATGAGAGTTCGATTCTCTCTACCCGCACCACTAACTTGGACTTTTCTTGTAAGAAAAGTCCGGTAAAAGAACTTAGTAATAAAATCCAGATAGAAATAAATTCCATCTGGATTTTTGATTATGGTAAATTGCTGCGCAATTTGTAGAATATTTGTATTGATGATGCTATTATTGACAATTTGGATGATGTGTGGTATAATGAAGATAGTAGTGTAGTTGTTTTTTGTTTTGAACCTCGAGGAAGGAGACGCTATGGCTAGGATGAGGAACAAGACGAGAGGAAACCAGTGGGCGAAGAAAGGGGGAGTGTGCCCGCAGCCGGTGGATAATGCTGGTTTGGCTGAAGAATCAGTCGAGGAATCGGTTGAGGAGTCGGTGAGAGAAGATCCCGTGGAAGAGGCTTCTGCGGAGGAAGCGAAGGGCGAGCCGCAACCACAGCCACAGCCACAGCCGCAGCCGCAACCTCAGCCGCAATCTCAGCCGCAACCGCAGCCACAATCGCAGCCGCAATTTCGACCTCAGCCACAGCTGCAACCGCAGCCACAACCACAATCGTTTGTGGCATCGGGTTTGGGTGAGACAGGCCCGGGTGTGGCATATAAGTTCTGGTATTGCGATAAGTGGGAATACGTGCCGGACGCGTGGGCTGCGGCGCAGTTTGCACCCCGAAGATGGGAGATGGTGTACGTCTTCTGGGATAACGGGCGTGTAGATTGTGAAATGACGTTTGAGGAATACAAAAAGTATTTCCTCCCAAAGTAACGTCCATTAGCACTTTAGATTGAGCCTGACTATTTTGGTCGGGCTCTTTCTTGCGTTTGCCCTGTTTGAAGGTAAGATTTAAGCGTAAGCATAAAATGGTAGATTTAGCAAAATAATGGTAAAAATATTGACAAAAAAGCGAAAGTGTGATACAATGTAGATAGTCTGAGTTTTGCGTGTGTTAAGACAACGAAGGCCCTTAACAGCCAAATCATCTCAGGTTTCAATGTAAACCTGATTGCTATCTATTAACTACATTGTTGCTCCCCAGCATTACGATTGAAAGGAAATAAGATGAACGTTTTAGTAGGCGTTATTCTCGGGGTTGCGACAATGTGGATTGCCGCAACCGCAATGTCCCTCGTGAACGGGGGGCAACTAATCGAAAAGACGGACACTGATGAGTTTGGTAACATCCGTTGGAAGCTTAACGGACCGAACCGGGCAATCGGTGACGATTGGCCGCTAGCGGTGGCAGGGGGTGTGGTGGTTGCTGCCACTTACTTTCTGTCGAGGGCGGTGGTCTTTACGCCCGTGTCCGGCCTTGCTATCCTATTTATGGTGTTTGCCATGGGTTGGATGGCGATAGTCACCGTGCACGGTGTGTGGGTTGCTAAAAAAGTTTCCCATGTACTGTGCATTGCTGGTACGGTAGCAATGTTTTTTGTTGCTGCTGAATCGGCAGCTCTGGCCGTAGTGGACTCTTTTAGAGTTCGACTGGTTGGAGCGATCCCGATCGTCGCCATGATTGTGGCAATAGTGGCTCTTGTGGGTTGCTATTGTTATAATCGTATAACCCATCAAAGTGAGGCTCTTTGGAAAAAGAAGCTGACTTTGGGCAGTGGTGCGACCGTCGGGTTCGTCGGCGCGTTGCTGGCGGTTTTAGTGCTGGCAGGCGCTGTGGGCTGTAGTCAACAGACTCAAAGTCCAGGAACATCGTCAGGAGAAACTTCGCCGGCAGCGTCATCTCAGAATGTTGCTGTTTCAGCGGAGGATATCAACGCGGCAAAAACCACGTTCACCGTGTCGGCAGAAGAGATCAATCGGCTCATTCCTGAGAAGTTTAAAAACTTCTCGGATGATCCGAGCGACAACTCTCTTGCCGCTCGTGACAAAGAGCGTGTGGCGGCAGCCGGATTTTCCGACGCTTTGACTTTCCCTCTTTCGGGGAATACCGACGAGGAAAGGCTGAGTGATGTAGAGAAGGAAATCTTTACGAACTCAGTATACGGCGTGACGGTAGCCCGAGCTATGCGCGGAAAGAGAATCGGCGATCAGACGATCGGTGATCTCAATCCGTGGCTCGAGACGATGATCGCTAATGACGACGCTTATGGCGTGGCTTATTGGCGAGAATATCGGGATGCCTCGAAGTCATCCATGCGGATGACGGATGAGTATCGCCAGAACGCGGCTGGCATCTGTGTGCTTCTGGAGCGTATGGAAAACCGAGGTATACAGACTCGGACGACGGTTGAGAATTGGTGCTTAAACTGCGCTAGTCTCAATAACGACCGGAAGGGCGTGCTGGCTTCGTATCAGTACACCAAGGATGCCTTGGTGTTGGTATATACGGCGAAGAGCGGAGCGGTGCTGTTTGAAATGGGCTTCAATGTTCATGACAAGCGGCCGGAGTTCTTTGAAGACTCCAATGGTTCAAGCTCAAGCCCGGATAATCCGACACCGCCTGGTCCGACGCCTGGTCCGAATCCGCCTGGTCCGGAACCGACTCCGGAGTCTATGAAGGATCCGTCGCAGTTAATGGATCGTCAGGATTATACTAATCCTGGTGATAATACTGGTCCGGGTGAGAAGACGATCGACCCGAAAGATCCAAACCATAGCACGAAGGATCGACCAGATAACTCTACGTCTTACGATAATATTAGTGATTATCGTGAAGATATGGATTATCTGGCGGATGTGAACGAAGATCAGCGAGTGGAGGGTGACCCCAACTCGCCGACGACGGAAACTCCTTCTGGCGATACGGTCGACAATAGCGGCAAGGCTGGCACCGGAAATGGCGGTGCTGATACGGCTACGCCGATAAATCAACCAGCCGAAACGGCTGTGGGTGATAAAACCACCAATAACGAGAATAATGCGGCCACCAGATGGGGAGACGGTGAAGATCCGCAGTAAAACTCGGTAGATAGCAAAAACGGTGAGGTCTGGTGGGGGATCTAGTACTTTATTGGTCCCAGCGGTTTTACCGCTGGGCCTCACCTAAGATTGAGATTTGAGATGATTTGGTTGTTTAGACGAAAATTAACAATTCGGCTGGCAAACAAAGGGCTTGAACTTTTTTAGTAAAGAAAAGTTCAGCAAAAGTAATCAGTAAGAAATTTGAAGCGGAAAGGAATTCCATTTCAAATTTGGATTTTTATTTTAAAGAAAGGAATATTATGAAAAATATTTATAAATCTGCTTTGGGTGTGACGACTGCGGCGGTAATCGCTGCGGCTTCGATGGCACCAGTAGCAGTGTATGCTTGGGGTGACAATACCGGTACTCGGGAAGGTCGTCCTAGCTATACGTTAGATCAAATTAATAAAGAACGGGTACTTGATAACAAGATTACCTTTAACTCAATTTCTAACCAAGACGTTTCGATTGGTGATGAAAAGAATTTCGTAGGTGCTAAGGTAGCAGGCACTTATGCTGAGACTTGGAACTCTGATAGTATTAATGTGCAGGATGGTGGAACTTATACAATCCGGTTGTATGTTCACAATAACAACCCAAAGGGCACGGATGCTATTGCTAAGGGTGTAAAAGCGACATTTAGTTTGCCGACTAATGTGGCTAAATCTCAGACGATTATAGGGTATTTGGATTCTTCCAATGCTACGCCTACTCGGTATTGGGATGAGGTGACGCTAACTTCTGACCAGGATTTTTATTTGGAATATGTTGGTGGCTCGGCTGTGTATCATAATAAGATTGGCGATTTCTCGTTGTCTGATGATATTATCATCAACGGGGCTACACTTGGATATACTTCTATGAACGGTGAAATTCCGGGTTGTTATCAGTATGCTGGTGTAGTAACGATTGACGTGAAAGTTCACAAATCTGTGGGTGCAGAGCTTACTAAGAAGGTACGAATTAAAGGTACTAAAGAGTGGAGTGAATCAGTAAATGCCAAAATTGGTGACGAAGTTGAGTATCAAATTAAGTATGTAAATTTATTAGCTGATCAGGTAAATAATGTGATGATTCGGGACATTTTGCCTACGAATGTAGAATATGTTCAGAACTCCACCTATTTATTTAATTCACAATACCAAGATGGTGTGCTTTTGAAAGACAATACCGTAACTACTTCTGGCATTAACATTGGTAGCTATACAGCTAAAGGTAATGCGTATGTGCGCTTTACTGGTAAGGTGGTAAACAAAACTCTAGCTTGTGGTGGTAACCAGTTGGTGAACTGGGCAAACGCTACAGTGAATGGTGCTGTTTATAAAGATGACGCATCGGTGATGGTGGATAGGGATGACGAAACTTGCCATATTAATCCGACGCCGACTCCTACCCCTACTCCAGATAATCCTGGTGGTAACACTCCTGGTACAATCGTAAGTACTGGGCCTGGTACCATCGTAATGGGAGCGGTAGGTGCAGGCGCTGTAGTAACTACGCTTGGTTACTATATTGCTAGCCGACGTGGATTCTAAACTTTGTTATAAGAAGAAAGTTTAGAATAAAGAACTTAGTTTAGGTTCCGAACTGGAAGTTAATTCTGGTTCGGAATCTGATTAAGATTAGTGGTGGGGGACCGCTTCACATTAAAAACGAACTAATAACACGCATTAGTTCGTTTTTTGTTGCGATTTTAATAATGGTTATGTTATAATGGAAAATATATGAATCCGTCATACAATAATAGGGTGGGCTCGCAGGTGCAGGCTCCGATGCAACAGCCACAGTCACAACCGGTACCGATGTCGCAGTCACAACCGACACTGATGCCGCAGTCACAACCGGCACCGATGTCGCAGTCGATATCGCAGTCGCAACCGGCATCAATGCCACAACCGATGTCGGTACAGCAACCGATGATTGCTTCTGGTGCGGGGGATGTGGTTTTGTCGGGAGCAGGTATACCGAATAAAAAACCACGTAGAGGTTTAATTATAGCTTTGATAGTATTAGGAATTTTACTAGTGATAGCTGGTGGTGGAGTATTGTTGTGGCAAAATGGAGCGTTTAATAGGATGTTTGGCGGTACGCAGATGGTAGTAGGGAATTTGGAAGAGGCTTATAACTCTTATACGAATTATGTGTTATGGGGGACTGAGAGCGTAGAAAGACCTAGTTTGGAAGCAATTGAAGAGGCGCAGCCGTATTTTGAGAGTTTGGGCGATGAGGAAAAGGTAGCTTATGTGGAGAAGGCGGATGCCAAGTATGATCGTTTGCGAGAGAAGACGGAAGAATACGAAGGTGGTCTAAATGCAAATATTGGGACTTTGAAGGCTTTTTTTGAAGATTATGTAAAAATCAATTTGACGGACGGGGATATTGTAGCGGCGTATATGAGCGACGGACAAGAGGGGGCGCAAAAGATAATCACAGATTACTATAAAGTGGATGAGGCGAAAGATTATTATTTGCAGGGGGTTTTGGCGGCAGAGAGGAGTTTGGCGATGACGATACTAGATTTGACGGCAAAAGCGGATGCGGCAGGATGCTTAAAGAATGGAGAAATAGTGGAGGGATGTTATACGATGACGGGGGAAGAGTCGCAAAAATTTAGCGGGGATGTTTTGCTGGTAGAAGAAAAGAGAGTGGCTTTGCGCAGGCGGGCTATGGAAGTGTTAGAAATTGTTTATGGAAACTTATATGGCAGTGAGGTAGGAGTGTGAAAATGAGATTAGGACGGAAAATTTGGGTGGTATTAGCACTTATCATGACTGGTATGTTGGGGGTATTAGGCACAAGTGTGGACGTGCAGGCTTTGGATAAGAATGAGATTTTGAAGAAGTGGGTATTCGTAGGATATATGGATTGTATAGGAAATGGACATATGAATACAACGCTGTCCAATATTAGCCCTCCGTCTAGTAGTGTAGCTGCGAGTGTGATGAAACAAGATGGTAGCAGGATATATTTACCGTCGTATAATTTTATATCTTCAGCTGGTAGTGAAAGTTTGAGTTGTTATGATATTTTTATGGGTTCTAGTGGAGTAGAGGGAGTAGCTAATCGTGTAGGGATAAATAAGAGCGTAACTTGGAGCGATACATCGGGGACAAATGCTATTTTGGTAGATAAATTAGGTTATGATTTTCACCAGAATCAAAACGGGCGCAAATATTTCAATATTTCTGCAACTGGGAGTTGGCAATCGTGTACTTTACAGGGTGTTTGTATGGGTGGTCTTCAGGAGTTACCAGTTACATCTGCGAGAGTGACGGCGAGATCTGATGGGGGGTATGATTTGGACACTCAAGATTTAAATTCGATCCATTTGAATATAAGTAATAACGCGAAAAAGATGACAATCAGCTTAGGCTCGGGGTGTGTTTTTACTTCACAGAATAAACAGAACCCGTTTCCAATTACAGTGGATTTTGGAAATAATTTCGATGATTTTGTAAAAAATATTAACGTGGCGCTAGACGGTGTGTCTGTTTCTTATGAGTGCAATGATGCTCAAGTGAGAAATAAGCGTTCGGTTACATTTGGAACGGAGGTAGCTAATGCTGGGGCGGAGGGGACGTATACTTATCCGATTGGCAGTGATGAGGCAGGTGCATATTTAAAGGATACGGTCAGAAAATTGTCTGGGGCGGATGCTTTTAAAGATTTGAATTTAGATATTAATCAACGATATGTGCTTTATCAATATTATATTAATCAGGCTGGACGGGTGGATTGTGAGAATGCTCATGATGATGCAGTAAATTGGGTTGAAATCAAAAATTGGCGGGTTGATGGAGAGTTTAAAACATGTTATGCGAATTTTAATAGGGAAGATCCGATGAATATTATGGTTTCGGATCTTACTACAAGTGACGGGTATTTATTAATCGCGGATCAAACTCCATTGGCGATGATAATTTCTTGGATGAATAGGGTAGATACGAGTAAATTGACAGATGTTGATGTAGTGACGGATGGGGGAGTGACGAGTGATAATGGTGTGGATCCGTGTTGGAATGCAGGGATAGAGTCGCAATCTTGGTTTTTGTGCCCAACTTTAAATAATTTAACATATACTGCTGGACCACTAGAGGGCATGATAGAAGATTGGCTGGCGGTGGATCCGAATTTGTATGATTTTGATAGCCCAACTTATACAGTATGGGAGGTTATGCGGAATATTGCTAATACTGTAATGATTGTGTTCTTACTGGTGGTGATATTTTCACAGTTGACTGGGTACGGGATTGACAATTATGGGATCAAGAAGATGTTACCGAGGTTGCTGGTAATGGCGATTTTGATTAATTTGAGCTTTGTGATTTGTGAAGTGGCGGTGGACTTGTCTAATATTTTGGGTTCGGCATTAAGGGATATGTTTGGGTCGATCGGGGAGGGTTTGTTGAATAGTCGTAATATGGAAAGCTATTTGGAGGAATTTATTGGCACAGTGGTGACATGGCTTTTGGTGGCGGCAACTGCGGGCGGGGCAGTGTCGGGGACGGTTTTGACAATAGTTGGAGTGAGTGGGGATGGGGTGATGGTGGCAGTGGTGTTGATTTTGGCGTTAGTGGTGGTGTTGGCAGCGTTGTTGTTATTCTTCGTGATGCTAGGGGCAAGGATGATTATCGTAATTGGTTGTGTGGCGGTGGCACCGATAGCGTTTGCGTTGTTTATATTGCCAAATACGCAAAACTGGTTTAAGAGATGGTGGAGTTTGTTTAAAGCAGGTTTGATCATTTTCCCGATTTGTGGGGCAGTTGCCGGAGTAAGTGTATTAATAAAAGGAATAGTATTAAGTACTGATGAGATACAAATGTGGATGTTGGTAGTAGCTTTAATTGCGCCGTTTTTGCCGTTCTTCTTGCTACCGACATTATTGAAAGAAACAATCGCTGGACTAGGGAAGATTGGTGGAGCTTTGACGTCGATGGGCGAAAGATTTACTGGTGGAGTGAGAGGAGTATCGGATGCAGTGAGGGGATCTAATCGGTATCAGGAGGCGGCGCAGTACGGGAAGGACTTGACGGCGGCGGAGAGAGCGAGGAGGGTGCAGCAAGGTTTGAGGGGGAGAGTTCAAAATGGTAACGCAAGTGAACGTGAGATGCGACGGTATGCACAGGCGGCGCATAGAATATCGACATATGAGAGTGGTAGAGAAAAAATGTATGGAGAGATTTTTGATAGAAATAACAGAAGTGATAATGAGCAAGAGTTTATAAAATCCTTGACTAGTAATGATGCTGAGCGATCTTCGGCGGCTCTTAGTGCATTATTGGCGCAAGGTGGAATAGATGAGGCTCTGAAGGCAGCAAGTGGTGCGAATTGGAATACTATGGATACTAATGTAAAGAATAGATTATTGCAGACTATGGCGGCGTCAAACGTGGATGCTTTTAAATCGTTTTCAAAATATAAGCAGACTGGTGGAGCAGCAGGGTTTCAAGAGTGGGCTGACGGGTCGTATGTTGGTCCAGAGCAAGCAGGCGTGAAAGACAGAACTTATGCTCAGCATTTGGCAGAAAATGGTGTTCACGCGCTTGATAATTATAGTAAAGACGAAATGAATTTTGTTGGTCAAAATGCAGCTGCTATTGGAGGCGAGCTGGGCAGTAAATTTAGTACCATGTTAAGTAGCGCAACAGTGAATTCTAAGGATGCTAAAGCTCAAACTGTTGCAGAAAATACAATTGCTAATGGTATAGCTTCCGGCAATATTGATATAGATGATTTAGGCTTGACTCCAGAAATGCTTGGTTCAATGCGTGGGGAAACGGCAGAAGCAATCAAACGGGGATATGTAGATTTGTGGAGGAGAACTACACCTGGTATTTCGGATGCAGATGCAGAAGCACATGCCGTAAATTATATTCGTTCTAATCGTGGTTTAGTAGATGCTGCTAATAATGATGAGCAAATTAGGAATAGGATGAACCAAGAAGTAAAAGATCTTTTTGGAATTAGTTAGACTATATAATCTTAGTGATCTGAGTAGCGTGACTAGAGAGAGTAGCTAAGTGTATGAGTTGACACTGGCTTGGATGAGGTGATCAAAGAGAGCGGCGATGGTGAGAGGGCCAACGCCACCTTTAACTGGGGTAATGGCGGCGAGGTCGGTACGAGTGCGGACGTTGTCTGCAACATCACCTTTTAAGACACCGTTCTCTGAAGCGGTGCCAGCATCAACGATTACGGCGTTTGGTTTGATCATAGAATCAGAAATCAAGCCGGGAACGCCGGTAGCAGTAATAATTATATCAAATTGCTTAAGTTTTGTCAAGTCGGAGCCACGATGGAAAAGTTCTACTTGGTGGCCAGAGTTGGTTAACATTTTGAATAGAGGTGCGCCGACGAGTTTACCGCGGCCGACAAGAGCGATTTTTTGTTGACTTAAGTCAACATCATAACCGGCGAGTAGCCAGAGGATAGCAGTGGCAGTGGCGGAGTCGTATTTGGCGTCTATGCCAAGGCCATCTACGTCTTTTGGGGAAGCGATGAGGTTGCATAATTCTTCGGTGTGATCTTTGTCAACTAATGGTAGTTGAATAATAATACCGGAAATTTTAGGATCTTGGTTGGCGGAATTGATTTTGGCGGTAATTTCAGCGGGAGATTGGGCTCTAAAATCGGTAACTTGAACACCAATGTCGGTGCCGTATTTGATTTTGAGATTAACGTATTTGGTAATGACGGGGTTGTCATTGTCGCGAATAATTAATAAGTGGGGTTTGGTTTTGAGACTACGAACTTGATGAGCTTGGCGCTCTTTTATGAAACCGGCAAGTTCGGAACCGTTTAAAATTTTCATTAACCAATCTCCACCGGCTCTTGCTCTAGCCAGTAGCCAAATTTGTCGTAAACTTTGTTAATGATTTTGGCGCGGGCTTGGTCTAGGTCGGCGTAAGACTTAGCGGATTCGTTAATTAAAACAAGAGGAGCCGTGTTGCTAACGCGGAAGCCGTGAATAAGTTTGCCTTTAAACTTGCATTGTTCGATAAGCCAAGCGGTGTTGATTTTGATGCCATCGTTGCCGCGATGGATGGGATAGCCTTTGGTCTCGGCGGCTTCGGCGTCGGTTTCACTAAGATAGATGTTTTTGAAGAAAGAGCCGGCGCTAGGTTTGGTAGCGGGATCGGGAAGTTTGATAGCGCGAATGGCAGAGACGGCGGCACGAATACTGGCGGGGCTGGTGTCGGTGATATTGTTTTCGGACAGGTAATTTTCGATAGATTGATAGAGGGGACGCGGCATTTGGCCTGGGTAAAGCTCTAAAGTGATGGATATGACAAAATAACGACCGTATTCGGTGGTATTGAGAATGCTATGGCGATAAGAGAAGTTAAGTTCGCTTTTAGTAAGAGTACGAAAAGTGCCAGTGGCGGAATCGTAGACGTCGATACTGATTAGGGTATCGGCAATTTCTTGACCGTAGGCACCGATGTTTTGGACAGGAGCAGCGCCGGTGAGGCCAGGGATTTTGCTTAAGGCTTCAATACCGGTGAGTCCTTTGTTTGTAGCATATTCGACAACGTTGTCCCAGTATTCGCCGCCCATGATTTTAAGACGGAGGCCTTTGACGTTTGTCTCGGGGTTTACGATGGGCTCTTCAAAAATGCCATGCATACGATTGATAATAATAACGCCCATAAAACCTTCGTCGTGGCCGATAGTATTGGCGCCGTAGCCAAGGACAAAAACTGGTAAATTTAAGGTGCGGGCAAAACCGTAGGCGTCGGCAATGTCGCGGGGAGTTTCGGCTTCAATGACGTAGCGGGCAGGGCCGCCGAGGCGCATGGTAGTAAGACTAGAAATTAAAATATTTTCGTTAACTCTCATAGTTATATTGTAGCATATACGATAGGGATTTGGCGGATTTTGTAAGTAGTTTTGGATCTGGAGGGTGGGGGGTTGTAATTTGATTTGTAGTGTGTTATACAGAGGTGCAGAAGATGGGGTTGATGTAGTTTATAAACATGGTAAGAAGAAAGGAGGTTTATGGAGGTTGAGACTGAACGCATAAACGTAACAATTAAACTGAAAATTACTCCTGCTAAATGCAAGAGTAATTAAACTAAACCAAGTTGATTCTACCATACAAGATTGTAGAAGTCAACCCTATCTTCGTTTTACAAAATATTATATAATAGTCAATAGAAAGGTAATACTATTATGGCAAAAAAGGATGTGGTGGAAAAGAAAAATATCAAGGCAGAGGATGGGAAAAGTGAGGCATTGAAACTCGCAATGGCGCAAATTACTAAGCAGTTTGGGGATGGGGCAATTATGAAACTGGGTGAGGCGCCAAAAATGGATGTAGAGCTATTGCCGAGTGGGTCTTTGTCACTAGATTTGGCGCTTGGAGGTGGATGGCCAAAGGGGCGGATTATCGAAATTTATGGGCCAGAATCTTCAGGCAAGACGACTTTAGCCCTACACGCGATTGTGGAAATACAAAAACAAGGTGGACAGGCGGCGTTTATTGATGCGGAGCACGCTTTAGACCCGACATATGCTAAGAAAATTGGAGTGGATACAGAGAATTTGTTGATTTCGCAGCCAGACAATGGGGAGCAGGCGTTAGAAATTTGTGAAACATTGGTGCGGTCTAATGCGGTGGACCTTATAGTAGTAGATTCGGTGGCGGCATTAGTGCCACAAGCCGAGATTGATGGTGACATGGGGGATGCGCAAATGGGATTGCAAGCGCGATTAATGTCGCAAGCAATGCGAAAATTAACTGGGATTATTGCAAAATCGCGGGCGACCGTGGTATTTATTAATCAAATTAGGATGAAAATTGGGGTGATGTTTGGTAATCCAGAGACGACGACGGGTGGGAACGCTTTGAAGTTTTATGCTTCGGTGAGGGTGGATATTCGACGGATTGGACAAATTAAGGATGGTGACAAAATTGCGGGGAATCGGACTAAGATTAAGGTGGTGAAAAATAAGATTGCGGCGCCTTTCCGCACGGCAGAATTTGACATTATGTACAATGAAGGGATTTCAAAGCCGGGGGATGTGCTAGATTTGGGTGTGTCTTATGGGGTGTTGGAAAAGGCAGGAGCGTTTATAAAGTATAAAGGTGAGACTTTGGGACAGGGCCGCGAAGCGGTGAAGAAATTATTTCGAGAAAAGCCGGAATTGATGGCGGAGATTGAGGCACAGGTGCGGGAGCGTGCCGCGGTTGAATAAATTTGGGTTTGAGGAAGTTTTATGCATCAGGATGAGATGTGGCAGTTGTATGATAAAAATGGTGTGCTGATTGCTGGTGGTAGATGGCCGTCTGCTTTGGATAATCCGGAGAAGACGGGTAGTGATAAAATTGTGGGAGCAGTGGCGGTGTTTTTGTATCGGCGGGGAGAAAACGGTTTGGAATTTTTATGGCAAAAAAGATCTAAATGGGTGGGTAATCCGGGTAAATATGATGTGTCAGCGGGTGGGCACGTGAATTTGGGCGAAGATGTAGTGAAAGCGGCTACTAGAGAAGTACAGGAAGAAATTGGAGTGAAGATAGTGCCAGAAGATTTGCGGTTCATAATGTCTTGGATGCCGGTACCTACAAGGATAGTATGGTATTATTTGGTGGATTGGACTGGGAAAGAGGATGCTTTTTGTTTTGATGATAAAGAAGTTTCAGAAGTGAAATGGGTGCCGTGTGCGGAAATGGTTGAATTTAGAAGGAAATATGCTAGAGATTGTTTAGTAGAAAACCCTGTGGTGTTTGAAGCGATTGATAAATGGTTGAAGATGCAGGGTTTGGTAGAATCATTGTCAGATGAAAAAAGCGAAATAAAAAATTATGCGTTTATTGATGGTAATAATCTATATCTTGGGGCGAAAAACCAGGGTATAGAACTAGATTATCGTAAGTTACGATTGTATCTAAAGAATAAATTACAGGTGGAAAAAGCCCTACTTTTTATTGGCTATGATAGGAACCGTAAAAAATTGTATAATATGTTGAAAAGGAGTGGCTTTGAGTTGGTTTTCAAGCCGGCGGTTTTTTATACTGGTAAAAGCGGGAATAGGATGATGAAAGGTAATGTAGACGCAGAGCTGGTTTTGTACTCTGCGGCCGTTGAATTTAATAATTATGATCAGGCAGTAGTGGTGACTGGTGATGGTGACTTCGCGTGTTTAATGGATTTTTTGAAGCGGAATAATAAATTGGCAAAAATAATAACGCCTACTGTTAATTTTTCATTGTTATTAAAGCCGTATATTAAAAATATTTTGCCGATTGAGATCATAAAAGATAAGATACGAAGGAATGATGATGAATAAAAGTACCGGCTTAGCGGCTAATATCTTGGATAATAACCAAGCCGGTACAGTCGCTACGCATTTGCGGTCGGTCGAAACCTTAGGCTAGTCGTAGCTTCGTGTATTCTTATTATATCAAAGATTAAAGGAAAAGTCAAGAGTGGAAATATATAAGTTAAAAGATGAGATTGAGGATGAAAAAGGGGCTTTGAGAGGCGCAGTCGCAGAGGGTGGCGAGACCCTTGATAGAGAATTGAGGATTACAGATTTGAAGCAGGGGGTGAAGAATCCGAATCGGGTGAATGTGTTTGTGAATGGGAAATATGCGTTTTCTTTAGATGTAGCACAAATAGTGGATTTTAAGTTGAAAGTGGGGCTGGTGGTTTTTGAGGAGCAGCTAGCGGAGTATAAAAAAGCTAGTGAGTTTGGGAAAATGTATCAGAGGGCGCTAGAGTGGGCGTTGATGCGGCCGCGTTCGGTACGAGAATTGCAAGATTATCTAGTGAGAAAGCTCAAGAGGTCTTCCTCGGAGACGCTTGCGCCTGCCCGTCGTTACGGGGGGCGCTGCGCTCCATTCGCTCCCGTTGTCGCTCAAGCCTCCTCGGAAGACCTCTTGCAGCTTTCTCGAGACATTATCGAACGACTTACCGCTAAAGGATATATAGACGACCGGAAGTTTGCGGAGTTTTGGGTAGAAAATCGGTTTGTGAAGAAAGGGGTTTCGAAAAAACGGCTACGGATGGAGCTGATAAAAAAAGGCGTAACTAAAGAAATTGTAGAAGAAGTATTGGATGGGCGAAATGATGAGGAGGAAATTAAAAAAATGATAGCTAAAAAAAGAGCTAAATATGACGATGAGAAGCTGATTGGCTATCTTTGCCGACAGGGGTTTAGTTATGATTTGGTGCAGAGGATGGTGCAAGAAAATAGCCGCGAGGCAGAGTAGGGGTTGGTGGGGCTAGTTGGCTTTGAGCTCTTTAGTGTCACTAGTAACAAAGGTGGGGTCGGTGCGGAAAGGATTGACAAAATTGGGGACAAAATCTTCTTTGGCGGCGCGAGCACGGATGGTTTTTTCTTCGTCTTTAACGATGACTTTGTAGTCGGTAACTTCAATGATTTCATGGCGATGAATGGTAAGCTCTGGGTCGAGAAGACTTTTAACTGCTGGGCGTTTGACGATGATTTGTTGAATGGTAAAATCTTCGGAAGTGACGGTGAAATTAATAATTTTACCAAGTTTGGAACCTTTTTTAGTTTCGACTTTAAGACCGATGAGGTTGAAATTGAGTTTTAAAATGTTGGCGATTTTGACGACGTCTTCAGGGCCGATAAGTTCATCATTGTTGTCAATAACTAGGCCGAGATTAGAATATTCACGAATGGACTGGACATCGAGGATATTATTGGTGGCGTTAATGATAGGGCCTTCGACTTTGAAGGCGATGATTTGGAGGTTGTCGGGATTGACGATAGGGGCAGCAATACGAGCAATGGGACCACTAGCTTGGACGCTAAGGATGGGGGTACCGATTAATTTGGAGTTATACAATAACATAAGTTTATTATAACACACTCGCGTCTTTGATGTCATATTTGCCAATCTTGGTGCGGCGGAGGGCGGTGAGATAAGCACCAGTGTTCAAAGCTTTGCCGATATCTTCGGCCAAGGTTCTGATGTAGGTACCGGAACTGCAATGGACGCGGATTTTGAGTTCTGGGTAATTATAGTCTAGGATATCTATGCTGTAAATTTCGATTTGTCTTTTGGGGATTGCGAAATTTTGGCCTTTCCTGGCCAGTTTGTAGGCACGCTCGCCGTTGATCTTGATAGCGCTGAATCTAGGTGGGGTTTGCTCGATTTTGCCGATAAATTTTTTTAAGACATATTTGACATCATTTAGAGTACAAAATTCACTAATCTCGGAAGCTTCGCAATGTGATAAATCAGAGATTATATCGCTTCGCTTTGCCCTTTCGGCGGCAAAATCTGAGATTTTACCTTTATATTCCTCGATTTTAGTGAATTTTGTACTTTTAGGGTATTTTATAATTTCTCCTTCTGGGTCGCCAGTGGTGGAAGTATAGCCGAGTTTCAAGGTGGCCTCGTAAATTTTATCGAGCTTTAAAAATTCGTTTGATTTTTTGGTCATTTTACCAGATAAGAGAATGAGAAGGCCGGTGGCAAAGGGATCGAGAGTGCCGGTGTGGCCGACTTTGATTTTGTGTCCGAATTTATTGCGGAGGCGAGCGCGAACTCTGGCGACTACGCCAAAACTAGAAATACCGGTGGGTTTATCGATTAAGATAATTTGGTCTTCTTTCATGAAGCGATATTACTATAATTAGGGTTAAAAAGCAAATTAGTTGAGTAAAATTAAAGTCTTGACAAAAAAACATAAGTGCTATATTATGTAATTGCAAAGGTTATACTAAAATAAAAAAGGAAGAATAAAATGAAAAGAATGAAATTGTTTGCCGTATTGCCAGCATTGGCTTTGTTGGGTTCGACAAATGTGTTTGCTGCAAATCAATATGGTATTGAGTACACTGGTGGGGAAGCTTTAGGGGAAGATAATTTAACTGTGGATGCTGATTTAGTGAGTAGTCTTACACCGTTGATAGAGTTAGATGGTACTACTGTGACGGCGTATGGAACATGGCAAGACGGTTATAGAAAGAGAACTGGTGGTGTGTGTCAAGAGACTAAATATTTTACCGTTTCTCCTGGACATGACGTGACTACGACGAATGGAGTCAAAATATCAAACAGTAAATATACTTTTGATTTAACAATTACTGGTGTAGCGCTTGATGGAGTTGAGGATGGAGCTTTGGTGGCGATAGCCCCGTATTCTGATAAGGGCTATATATCGGTGGGTGGATATGTTTATTCTGATGCGGTTTGCGAAACTGTAGTTGATAACGTGATTCGGTTAAATACGGCTCAGGATAATGGTAAAGCTTTTGTAGAGACGAATATTAAATTGTACAAGAACGGGAGTAGTGCTGTTTATAAAGTAAATAATTTGTATTTTGGTTTGACAGAAATTGATGCGGCGCAATCTTATAAAGTTTTAAATACTGATAATTTGTTGGAGCAGAGTACAATGGTGGCAGAATCTGCTAGCGCCTTGCAGAGCCCTGATACGACGTTGAGAAATATGTTTGTGGCTGATGGGAATTATATTTATTCTCAATATGATGGAGGTGAACGAATTGAGTTGAATGATGATGCTTCGATTTATATTCCGCTAACAGATAACACGCAAGAGTCTGGGCTAAATATCGTGTTTGGTTTTGCTAATGCAGCGGCTAGCGGTATTGAATATTTTGCCAAACAATTAAACGTAATGTATGTTTCAGACGATAATGGAGTGATTTCGGGGATTACAAGCGAAAAAGTAATTGCTGGGGAAAGCCCTTCTGGTTCGGTATCTACTCCTAATGAGGGATATGAATTAGCTTATTGGACGGCAGACAAGGATGTGACTCTAGCTGATGGTGCTACGATTCGGGCTGGTGAATTGATGACGATGGAGCAAATTGAAACAGTGGTTGTGACTGAGGATTTGGTGTTTACAGCTCATCATGTGGCTAAAACTGAGCCAGCTCCATTTACACCGAATACTGGGATGTCAACAGGTGAAACGAACGCTGTGGCTGTGATTACTTCGGTATTCGGAGTTGCTTTGGGGGCTTTGGTAATAGGTCTTTTGTTGCCTAGACTGAAGAGGCAAAAGATAGATTTCAAAAAATAAGGCCTGGATTTGCTTTATTGGGGAAGGTGTGATATAATCGGTTTACTATGATAACAAAAGAGAATAAAGACAAGGCTATTGCCAAGGTCCAGCGAAATAAAGCTGATGTTGGTTCTCCTGAAGTGCAAGTTTCGATTCTTACAGAGCGGATCAAAGAAGTGACCGAGCATGTGAAGAATAACAAACATGACTTTATGGCCAAAAGAGGTTTAATCCAGATGGTGGGGAAGCGGAAAAAACTGCTGAAATATCTGGAAGAAATGGATTTTGAGCTATATAAGAAAACCATTAGCAAGCTTGGACTTAGGAAATAGAGAAAAACCCGCCTAATTGGCGGGTTTTTTCTTGAGTTCGGGGTGTGCTGCGAGGTAAGCTTTGCTTTCCTCGCGCTTCTGCTCTTTGGTCTTTTTTACCTTCTTGAAAGAAGGCATCGTGAGGCCGCATTTTTCGACGAACTTTTTGATGCTTTGGTTGCATTCGTTGCAAACCACAGTTCTAGCCGGTCCGTCGTTGGTTTCTTTGATTTGTTCTATCTTACTGAGGTAGAGTTGTAGTCCCTCCTCATCTTGAAAGAATTTATCTAAGAGCTCGAGATATTGGCTGATGATGCCACCACTTCTGGTATCGCCTTTGAGAGCACGCTTAGCTACCTTCAAAAATTCGTCTTGAGGGCGCTCTCTGCTATTGCTTGGCAATAGCGTACACGTGACTGAATCTCGGTCGCGATACACTATGATCGTGACGTGGATCTCTTTTTGATTATGCCTTATAGGGCGAAAGATCTCCACGATCGGATCGTCGGCCTCTGCGGATGAAGGGATATAGCCCTCGATAATGATGCGGGCGTTCCCCGTATCTTCATCAAACGTTACCGACATGATTCTGGGTGTTACGCACATTTTTTGCTCCCCTTTCTCTAAGGAACTATAGTTGGAAAACTTATCTTTACTATTATAGCATATTTTGCCAAAAAATGCAAGGTTTGGTATAATAAAAGTGTAAATAATTAACAATTTGGGAAGACGGCAGATATGGGGTGAGGAGCTATCATAACCCCTCTTTCGGACATGCTCAAGGGCGCTCGCCCAAGCTTATAGTCCTCAAGAGGGGTTATAGATAGCTCCGAAATCCATATCTGGAGTTTTCCCAAGAAAGGAATACATTTTTATGGAAATTATTAACCCAAGCGGTAAGAAAACTGTGCGACTTTCTACTAAGTGGCTGGGGCGAGAGTTGACGTTAGAGGTGAATAGAGTAGGATTTCGTTCGACTTCGTCGGTACTAGTGACCTACGGGGATACGGTAGTGTTAGGTTCGGTAGTAGTGGGAACTAAGCCGGTGGTACAGGATTTCTTCCCTTTGTCAATTAGTTATGAAGAAAAGTTTTATGCAGCAGGGAAAATTAGTGGGTCACGGTTTATTAAGCGAGAAGGTAAGCCGTCGGATGAGGCGGTGCTAGTAGGGCGGTTAATTGACCGGCCAATTCGACCTCTGTTCCCTAAGGGGTATCGGCAAGAGGTGCAAGTAGTATGTACGGTACTTTCGATGGATCCGGCATTTCGGCCAGATTGTGTGGCAATGATTGCGGCTTCGTCAGCTCTAATGAATGCCGGGATACCGTTTGACGGACCAGTTGCGGGGATTAGGATTGGGCGAATCGGGGGTGAATTCAAGGGATTCTTAAGCCCGGAAGAGCGAGAAAAATCGCCGTTGGATTTAGTTGTAGCTTGTAAAGATGGCAAAGTGATGATGGTAGAGGCGGGGGCGAATGAGGTGCCAGAAGAAATGATTATTGAAGCGATGCACTGGGCGGTTTCGAAAGTGCAGCCAGTGTTGGATTTACAGAGAGAATTATCCAAACACGTGGACGCGCCGGAGCAGGAATATGAGTTGGTTTTACCAGATGATGAAATAATGGAAGAGGTGGCTAAGTGGACAGAAGGAAAATTTGGCTCGAAAGTACGGGGAAATGTGATGGAAAGAGCACAGATTTTGGATGATCTGAAATATGCAATGCACGACGAATTTGCATTGCTTCATGGTGAGGGAAAAACAGATAATGAAAAAGTGGAATGGTACGATGAGAATTTGCGTGATGTATATGATCAAGCATTTGAGTTAGCGGTGCACAAAGAGGTGAGGAGGGGAATTTTGGAAGAAGGGGTGCGACCAGATGGGCGAAAATTAGACGAAGTACGACCGCTTAGCTCTCAGGTAGGGATTTTGCCACGGGCACATGGTTCTTCCTTGTTTACTAGAGGGGTGACGCAGGCTATGAATATTGTGACTCTAGCGTCATTGTCTTATTCGCAAGAAGTAGATACAATGGAGGTAACGGAGGGTAGACGGCGATATATGCACCATTATAACGCACCACCTTATACTGTAGGTGAACCAGGGCGGATTGGCTCTCCGGGGCGGCGTGAGATTGGGCACGGGTATTTGGCAGAGCGAGCTCTTACGCCGGTGTTGCCTTCAGAGGAAGAGTTCCCTTATGCGATTCGTTCAGTAACAGAGATTATGTCGCAAAATGGCTCTACTTCGATGGCAGCAACTTGTTCATCTTGTATGGCTTTACTCGATGCTGGAGTGCCTCTGAAACGGCCGGTATCAGGGGTGGCAATGGGGCTAATGGTAGATGTAGAAAAAGGCGCAGAGATTACGGCGGATGATATTGATAAGGCCTATGTATTAACGGATTTGATGGATGCAGAGGATTTTGCCGGGGATATGGACTTTAAAGTGACAGGTACCTCGGAAGGGATTACGGCTCTACAAATGGATATGAAGGTGCATGGGTTACCGGTAGAGATTATGGAGAAGGCTTTGAAGCAGTCACACGCGGGACGGATGTTTATTTTGGAACATATTAAAGAGGTGATTAGTGAACCAGCAGAGGTGAGTGAGTATGCACCGCGGATTGAGAAGATACAAATAAAGCCAGAGAAGATTGGTTCGGTGATTGGTAAAGGTGGGGAAACAATTAACAAAATTACTTCGGAAACTGGTACAGAGGTGAATATCGAAGAGTCTGGTTTAGTGACGGTAGCGGGGTCTAATGCAGAGAGTATTCAGAAGGCTTTAGATTGGATTCATGCCTTAACTGATGAGCCAGAGGTGGGGCGAATTTATACTGGCAAGGTAATGTCAATCAAAGATTTTGGGGCGTTTGTGAATATTTTGCCAGGGGTGGACGGAATGTTGCATATTTCGCAAATTACTGATAAGCGGCTGAAGAAGGTGACTGATGCGTTGAATGTGGGGGATGAGGTGAAGGTGAAATTGACGGCAATTGACCAGAGGGGGAAGTTGAGTTTGTCAATGATTGGGGTGGAACAAGGATAATTTCAAAACCGTAATTTTCGTGAGTTGCTTTACGATTCGCAACTTCAACCACTAATTTTTCAGAACTAGACTTAAGCCTTGTTGTAATTTGTACAAGATTAGGCAGGCGGGTGCGTCTTATGCCGTACTACCTACGGTGCTACTGACTTCACATTGCACACCAGCGATACCCTTTAAATGTATTCCAGAAGTACTCAAGGACGCACCCCGCACTGTAATATTGTACAAATCACAACGGCTTAAATCCGGAAATGTTCTGAAAAATTAGGATTGGAGTTGCTTATTCAGTCTAAATCTCATTTATGCTCTGGAAAGAAATGGTTTTGAGCTAGTTGTTGGCGATGCAGCGGGCTGAAAGTCCGACACTACGAGCTATGCCGTTATATGGATAGACATCGTTTGGCCCGAAGCTGATGACGGGTGCAAACACGAGGCTGTTATCGAGCCTCGTGGAGGTCCAGAAAAGGCCGTTTGCGCCTAGATTAGCTTGGCTGTTGTTGGGGTAGTTTCCGGAAAGGGGAGTAGAAAGTGCGACCCTAAAATCATCGGCACTACCGGAATAGGCATTATAAAGAATTCCGTATTCATTACCGTTATAGCCACCGGTAGGCATGCGCCAATTAGCCGGGCAAATATTGTATTGGGCGTTTCCTGTACTGCTTTCGGAATTATAACAATAGGTTCCAGCGCTAGCAGCACAAAAATTATAATAAACACCTATTTTCCCGGAGCCAGTACCATAGCTAGTAGTCGTATCATTTTTGTAGGCAGCATTAATCTTGGCTTCAACGTAAGTAGCAACTCCACTAGTTACCCCTTTTGGCAACGTCCAAGCCTCTGCAATATTAGTGTCTTGTGGAGTGAGATTTATAGAATTATCATTACTACCTAACCTTAAATTATCCTTCATCCAACATCTCTCATCAGCTAGTCTACCTATCATATAGATTTCATTGTCTCTAGTATCTATGACATAAATATCAGAGTCTTGTTCTACGGCATTACAGATAGCAGGAGTCATGTCTTGGATTTTATAGTAACCATTTAACATTTCTATATGGTTATTAGGATCTGCTGCAGCATTCTCAAAGGCTTGGTAGATAGTAACTGGTACTGCTTTGCCTACAACGGTAAAGTTAACTGTATTAGTATACTCCCCAGCTGCTTGGGTATTAGAGGCTTTAGCTCCTATTTTAAACTTAATAGTATTAGTACCAATAGCCGTAGTATCTACTAGCTTAATACCAGTACCAGAATATAAGGGTAGACCATTATAACCACTAGCTGTACTGCCAGTATTACCACTAATCCAATTAGCACCAGCATCTACTGAATAAGAATAGCCCCAATAGTTATCATCAAAGTTAGATAGATTAGCTTTATTAGTATTTAGATTAGTGAACTTATTAGTATTATCATTACTATTACCATCTAGTTTTAAGTCTGTAGAAGCTACGCTACTAGTACCTACTGTACTACTAAGGACATAACCAGTACTATTATTACTTAGAACTGTGACATTAATTACATTACTATCACTACTACTACCTGGTGCTAATTCATCTATAATTAAGTCACCAGAAACAGAAACGCTAATGGAGGGATTGATGGTGAAGTTAACTCCGGCAGAGCTGCTGTATTCTAGGGCATTGACATTGTTGCAACTGATAATACTAATTAAACCTAATGTGTATGCGATAGGTAATTTAAATAATACTTTTTGGGACACACTCAAGGCCGTTCGGCCAAGCTTACGGTTCCAAAAAGTATTATTTAAATTACTTGGTCTGCAGTTTATTGTTTTTGCCTTCATGTTTGCCTCACTTTGCCTTTAATTACCTTTATTTTCCCAGCGGTGCCATTTTGTCATGAAAGGCGTACACTAAAAATGGCACCGCAAGGGGTGTAACTATCCGACAATCGCGCCGAGTGGCTCGATGACAGACACCTTGCGATGCCATTATAGCCATCGAGTATTTACTCAGCGTTTATAATTATCGAATAGTTACATTACTATCATAACATAGTTTTTGTGATTTTGCGGTTGTTTTTGGTTTTTGTGCAACAGTTTTGAAATATTTGTGGTGTTGTAGGGTGGTTAGGAGCTGGCGACACAACGGATTTGCCATCCTTGGCCTATTACGGATAGGGCGTCTGTGTCCATTTTGCCTTTTGGACCCGTATAACGGTAGACATAGATGTCTTGCGGGTTGTAAGAATTTGAAGTCCAGAAATACCAATTTTCTGATCTGGTGGAAGAAGTTGAATGCCACCACCATCCGGAGTAGACAAAGTTGTTGGGAAAATGACTAAAACGGCTTGCCATAGTGTCGGCGGTGGGATTGGTGGACGAACTCATCTGTGTGTTTAGCCCGCCCATTGAAGCACTAAGATTAGGGTAACTGTAGGTATTGTATCTAGACCTAGATGGTAATTGCCAGTTGGATGGGCAAATTGAAGTTGTGGTGGCGCTATCACTACTAGCTAAAACAGTGGTGGCGCTTGCAGCTGCCCAAGAATATACATTGCCATAACCATACCATTGTGAATAATTATTGTTGTCATTGTAACTTGCTATAAGTGAAATACCAGAAGAGTTGGTGCCACCAATATTAGTGTTGTTGGTATTAATTTGGGGGAGAGTGGCGGTAGTAAGGTTCAACTCGCTACCATAGACGTCGTTATATGTGTTGGATTGCCAAGCATCGTCCACGCTGTTAGGTAGTTTAGTAAATACTCCACCTGTGCCTTGAGAGCCGTTAGCCATATCTGTTGCTGAAACTGAACCATCTATCCGTAAGTTTTCCAACATCCAGCAGTTTCCGTCGCTTAATCTAGCTACCGCATAAACGTCATTATCGCGTTCGTCCCTTAGGGCGATAAAAGAGTCTGCTGTGAGGGTAGTTTGATTTTCGGTATGGAAGGAAGAGGTACTACTATCATAAACAATTTTAGCGAGTTCGTTTTCGCAAATTGACGAAGAGAAATTTTGCATAGTATAGGCAGAGTTCTTTTCTAGCCAAACTGCATAAAGTTTTAACCCTTCGGAAGATAGAGCTGGAAAAGTAATATCTTCCATGGGTCCATAAATAGTGTCTATACCGATAATGGGGTTAGAAACTGTGCTCCAACCCAAGAATCCATAGTTTGGACGTTTATAATTATACGCTATTAGTCTAGCGGAGATGGTGCTAGTGCCCACTGATTGATTATCCATGACTCCAGCCGTAGCGCCATTTCCATCATAACAGATGTTACCTCTAGGGCAAGTAGCCCATTGAGCATATAAAGTAATGGTATTATTTGGACCTACCGTGGTGAGGTTTGTGACTTGATCTTGGTCGGAATAAACAGTACCGGTGCCATCTTGATTAGTAGTCCAACCATTAAATTGGAGTCCTGTGGGCGGAGCGTAGGTATTAGCATCGAGGGTTGTAGCAATACCCTCTGCTATTCTTTGGTCTGGCATCGCGTTGCCGGAACCACCATTAGCGTTGAAATGAACGACATAACTTAGACAATTAATGTCCGCAGTTAGATAGTAAGTAATTTTACCAGTATTACTACTATCATACATAGTGTAAGTACCCATAGGTAATGTAGCTGGTACCGATGCTCCATAGTAGACTGGGATAGTATCACCACCACTAGCACTAGCAGTCTGTTTACTATAGATTTCCACCGTACTATTAGTTAAACCAATGAAGTTACCAGTAGCAGTACTATTAGTAGTACTATAACCCCATGTACCTAGATTGCTAGTACCGGTAACAGGTGCTGGACTGGCTTTAGTACCAGTAGAAGCACTGATTTTATTACTACTAGTATTATCACCATTTTGATATAATGTAGCATCACTGGGGCCGCTGATAGATACTGTATAGCCTAAAGGACAAGTAGAACTCACCGTGAGATTATCTGTTACCACGTTAGCTCCATTACCAGCTGGTGAGACATTTAGATTGACGCTGCCACCCACACTAATACTAGCGGAATAGGTGGAGGCGAAAGTATTGCTATAAGTTATAAATGAAATAAACATTGTAATAAAGAATAAGATAATAAGCCCTGTGAAAGTGCCAGTAGGATTACTCATACACTTGCCCTCCATAGTCTGGATGCTGTCTCTGACATCCCGACCGGGCTGCCTACTGACACTTTCACTAGGCTTATTGAATTTATTTGCGAGTTGTGTGACGAGAGACATATAGACCTCCGAATTAATGTTGTATTGCCAACTCCTACTAGTTATACAAAATCGGCACCGGTAGGTTTCTGAATCCAACGTACTTGGTTGATCGCAAAATCAATCAAGCGTAGTCGGTCCTACTGGTGCCGATTTCACGTTTGATGTAATTCTGCGATTTTGTTTAAAGTACGTCGGATTCAGAAAATTTGTTGTAGTTACATTATATATGTTTTTTGATTTTTATGCAAATATTTTGTGCCAACGTTTGGGAGTGGGGTGGTGATTTATATAACAGATATGATATAATAAGGAGGTGAAGATTGAGAGTGAGTCGGAAATGATAGAGTGCGGCAAGAAGCTGGCCGAGAAGATAAAATCTCGGTGGGATTTTGCCGATACAGAGAGAAATGTGAATTCTGCTGTGGTGATTGAGTTGGTGGGGGATGTGGGGGTTGGTAAGACTACTCTGACGCGAGGGTTGGCGGAGGGCTTAGGAGTGAAGGAGCCGGTGACGAGTCCGAGCTTTACGATTTCTAAGGTCTATGCTTTGTCTAGTGGCGGACAGTTAATTCATTACGATTTTTATCGATTAAATGACCCAGGATTGATGATGGAGGATTTGCAAGAAAATTTAACAAATCCAGAAAATGTAGTAGTGATAGAGTGGGGAGAATCGGTAACAGATATTTTGCCGAGAGAACATCTAAAAGTAGAGATTATCTATAACGATGATGGCACGCGTGAGGTGATGGTGCAAGATAGTGATCTACAGATGGAGCGGGATGTAAATGAGAAGGATAGAAATGGATAAAATTCGGAACTTTTGTATTATTGCACATATTGACCACGGGAAAAGTACAATTGCGGATCGGATGATGGAACTAACTGGCACGGTATCAAAACGGGAAATGAAGTCGCAACTACTAGATTCAATGGAGCTAGAACAGGAAAAGGGAATTACGATTAAACTAGCGCCGGTGACGATGCAATGGAAAGGTTATACTTTAAACTTGATTGATACGCCGGGGCATGTGGATTTTTCGTATGAAGTGAGCCGATCTTTGCAGGCAGTAGAAATAGCGGTTTTGGTGGTAGATGCGACGCAAGGGATACAAGCGCAGACATTAGCAAATGTGTATCTAGCTTTAGAGCAGGATCTTACAATTATTCCGGTGATTAATAAGATTGATTTGCCGGCGGCGGATGTAGAATCCGTTGTTGCTCAAATTGTGGATCTACTTGGATGTAAACGGGATGAAATTATTGAGGTATCTGGTAAAACAGGGAAAAATGTGGATAAAATTTTGGATAGGTTGATTGGTTTAGATATTATTATTGATAATAATATAAACGATAAAACTAAGGCTTTGATTTTTGATTCGTATTTTGATGATTATCGGGGAGTGGTGCTATATGTGCGGGTGTTTGAGGGGGAAATTCAGAAAAATGCAGAAATTAAGATGATGGCGGCGGGAACTAAGGGGTTGGCGTTAGAAGTGGGAATTTTGACGCCCAAAATGACACCACGAGAATCACTAAAGGCTGGGGAAATTGGCTATATTGTAACCAACCTAAAAACTACGCGAGAGGCAAAAGTGGGCGATACGGTGACATTAGCAAAAATGCCAGCTATGACGCCTTTGCCGGGTTATAAGAATGTTTTGCCGTTTGTGTATGCTGGTTTTTTCCCTGTTTCGAATGATCAATATAAAGATTTGAAAGAAGCAATTGAAAAATTGAGTTTGTCGGATTCGGCGCTTCGGTTCGAGCCGGAAAATTCGCCAGTTTTAGGATTTGGTCTTCGAATTGGGTTTTTAGGATTATTGCACATGGATATTATTCGTGAGCGGTTGGAACGGGAGTTTGGGCTAGACTTGATTGTAACTAATCCTAGTACAAATTATGAAGTGGTAATGAATAATGGGGAAATATTAGAAATTAAATCTGCAGCAGATTTGCCGGATATGACGGAAGTTGCGGAAATTAGAGAACCGTGGGTGAAGGGGGAAATTATTGTACCTAAATCAATGATTGGTGGAGTGCTAAATTTAATTAACGAAAAACGGGGACACCAAACTAATTTGAGCTATATCGAAGAACGGGCGGTAATTGATTTTGCAGCACCGATGGCAAATCTTTTGACGGATTTTTATGATCAGCTGAAATCAGCTACTAGTGGATATGCGTCGTTTAATTATGAGTTAGATGGATACCGAACGGAAGATTTGGTAAGAGTAGATTTTTTAGTGGCGGGACAGAGAATAGATGCTTTGTCAATTATGGCGCACCGAACTGAAGCGGAAGCGATTGGCCGGGAGGTGACAAAAAAGTTAAAGGAGGTAATTCCCCGCCAGAATTTTGAGGTGGCTTTGCAGGCGGCAATTGGGGCGCGAGTGATTGCGCGGGAAACGATTGGGGCGTATCGGAAAGATGTGACGGTGAAGATTCATACTGGTGATCGAGATAGAAAAGCCAAGTTGCTTGCCAAGCAGAAAAAAGGTAAAGCTCGTATGAAGAGATTTGGAAAGATTGATATTCCTTCTGAAGCGTTCACAGTTATGTTAAAGCGCTGAAGCTTTGGACTTTTTTGGGGTAAAGAAAAGCCTAGCAAAAGAAACCAGCTAGAAAATTAAAATGGAAGTGAATTCCATTTTAATTTTTGATGATGGCTGTTTAATCCTGTTAGGATTAAACAGGAACGTGTTATAATGGAAAATATGAAGAAGGGAAAAAATTGGTTTTTCTTGATTGTGGTAGTAATGGGTTTTTGTTTTGCGGTGCCGACTAATGCAATTAGCGAAAATCAGAAAAACGCGATTTTGGACCATTGTGAAGCGATGCGAGATGATTTGAAGAATGTACAAAAAGCAGATTCGCGAGCGCGAGTGTACTTAGGCGGATTTTATGAAACGATTTTGGTGGATTTTATTACGCCGCTTAATGTGCGATTAGTAGAAAATAATATGTCTAGTGCGGAATTAGTAGAAAATCAAAATAAACTAGCGGATGCGAAGACGTTGTTTGCAGGTGATTTTATTGCTTATCAACAGAACTTGGAGGAGTTAATATTGGTAGACTGCGAGAAAGAGCCAGAGAATTTTTACAATAAGTTGGATAAGACGCGGCAAAAGCGGAAAATTGTAGAACAAGATGTACTAAAGATGCGAAATTTGATATCTGAACATGTAAAGTTGGTGAATCAGTTAAAGGGGAAGATATAGATGGAAGAGAGAATAGATAGTGTAAATGAAATACTGGCAAAAAAGGCAACTAAAAAGAAGTTGAATAAGGGTGGACGGAATTTAGTAATTTTGGGAGTGATGGCCACAATAGTGGCGGTAGCGACGACTGGAGTATCTTTGGCGATTTACCATAATTCTGGGGATATATATCTTGATAGGTCGCGGCCGGGATATTTACCAGATGAAGAAGAAATTGAAGATGGGGAAGAAAAAGAGTTAGAATATAAATTGGACAAGACTGGTAAGATAAGTTTGGACGTGCTAGACGAGTATTTGGAAAATTTGGATTTTGAAATTGAAGCGATTGATGCGTATGAAAAACCATTTAATCAAGATGCATTATCAAATGAACGGTTGGGAATACCAGCGGAAAGTTGACGTTTTGAGTAAAAAGACTTATACTTAAATTAAAGGTAAATATGAAAAAGAAGCAAAAGAAATCTCAGATGGTACTAGTGGTGACACTGAGTGTGTTTAGTTTGGGACTAATGCTAGCTGTAGCGGGGATGTCGCAGGCGGTGGTAAATATCAAAGAGGAAGCTATATCAAAGACTCCTGAAGCGATTTTGGCAAGTACAGGGTTGGAAAGTGGAGCAGATATTAATTTACAAGTGGCTTATTATGATCAAAAGAGTGATGCGTGTGTAAATATGTATGATGCGGAAGCAAGTAAAGCCTTAGAAGTGAGGCAGTTTGAATGGACTGGTTGTGATTATTATAATAAACAATTAGAACAGGGTTTAGTGGATTATATATTGGGCAAGGATTACTTGCCGGTGGCAGTAGGTGGGGATTTATTGCCAAATCGAGGTTTAAATGACATGGAGCGTTGGTTTAGTTCGGTAGAAGGTAAAAGTAAAGAATACACTGGGAGTTTAAAATTAGTTTATCGGGCGGAAAAAGGAGCGGAGTTTTCTTATGTGGATGGGAGTTTTTATCCGTTGGATGCAGCTGATTTTAGTGCGGGTGATAGCGTAAATAGTGATGGGCATAATCATTTATTTACTATGAGTTTTGCGGTGCCGTTTACAGTGGCGGCGAGTGGAGCGGAGAGCTTTGAAATTACGGCAGATGATGATACGTTCGTTTATATAGGGAATCAGTTAGTACTTGATATGGGTGGGGTACACGAGCCTCTTACGGGGAAGTTGGCGGTAAATGAATTAGGGGAGGTTTATGCGGCTGTAAATACAAAGGATTTGGCTTATAGTGGAGTTACCCTAGATAAGGACGCGGGAGCGGTTATTAGGATTTTTCATGCAGATAGAGATTCGGCGGAGTCGGTGTTTAAGATTAGATTGAAAGAAATGAAATTGAATGTAGTACAGGCAGAACTAGCTAGTGGTAATGGAGTGCAGGTGGCGTACGATCCAAGTGACCCCGGTTATGTGGGGCCGCTAGGAGAGACTTCGGTGTTCCGGCCGGATGGGACAAAGGGATATATCGTGATGGCTACGGTGATGGGAGTAGTGGTTGTGGTGTGTGCGATGTTTGTAGTAATGTTGGCACATACTTTGGTGAAAAATCGGCAAAATAAAAAATAAATGAATTATTTTTTGGGTTGACTGATATTGGCGGGGTGACCATATTCAGGGAGGATAATAGGATGTTTTTTGTTGTGGTGGTCATAAAGAGGAATATTTAGTTCGTGGGCGAGAGTATTAACAATGGAGGCACCAATACGGAGGCCAGTGAAAGATCCAGGGCCAGACATAAAGGTAATTTCGGTGAGGTCGTGCCAATCTTGATTGTTTTCTTGTAACTTTTGATGGATGAAGTCAAGGAGCTTTTCGGCTAAGTTGTGCCCAAAATTTTGATGGTATTCTTGATCATCCAATTTTAGGATAGTTTCTGTGGTGCTAGTATCTAAATAGAGTTTCATGATATAATATATTATATCATGAGAGTATATATTTCGGGAATATCAGGGACAGGAATGGGTCCTTTGGCATTGATGGCAAAAGAGGCGGGGTTTAAGGTGGTGGGATCTGATTTGGGCAGGGGGGCGATTTATGATGAATTATTGAATGCTGGAATAGAGATGCAAATTGGACCGCAGGATGGAAAATTTCTGCAAAAAAAATTAGAGGAGGGAGTGGATTGGTTTGTATATACATCAGCTTTGCCGGAGGATCATGTAGAGTTGAAAACGGCGCGAGAGGCGGGGCTAAAGGTATCTAAACGGGATGAACTGACGGCATTTTTGGTGGAAAAATTGGGGCTTAAAATGGTGGCAGTAGCAGGGACGCATGGCAAAACAACTACAACATCAATGATTGTGTGGGCAGCGTTAAAATTAAGAGTGCCAGTGGCGTATATCGTGGGGACTACATTGGGATTTGCGGCATCTGGAGTTTATCATAAAGATGCTAAATATTTTATTTATGAAGCAGATGAGTATGACCGAAATTTTTTAAAATTTTGTCCTTGGCTTTCGGTAATCACTTGCGCGACTTATGATCACCCAGATATTTATCCGACGGTAGATGATTATCAGGCGGCATTTCGACAATTCAAGGAGCAAAGTGAACAAGTGATTACGGAGGGGGTGGGGCTAGAGAAGTTTAGATTGGCGGGAAAAGCAAGGCGAATTGATGCGGGGTTGGCAGCGGCGGCGCTCAAAGTGATGGAGCCAAAAATTGATGAAAATAAATTGGTGCAAGTTTTAAATGAATTTCCTGGTGTAGGGTGAAGGTTTGAAAGAATTATAGAAGGAGTATATACGGATTATGCGCATCATCCAGAAGAAATTGCGGCGACGGTAGAAATGGCACGAGAGGAGGCTAAAATGATGGGGCGCAGAGGAGTAGTGGTGTTGTATCAACCGCATCAAAATGTGCGACAACACGAGGTGCGAGAGGGGTATCGTGAAGCGTTTATAGGGGCGGATAAGGTACTATGGCTACCAACTTATTTGACGCGGGAAGATCCGGAGTTGGCGGTGTTGACACCAGAAGAATTGACTAGTGGGCTAGCGAATAAAGAGGTAGCGGAAACGGTAGAGCTATCAGATGAATTAGCGGATAGATTAAGAGGGTATGTGAAAGAAGGATATTTGGTGATATTAATGACGGCGGGGCCGGCAGATGGGTGGTTGAGAGATAAACTGGCTTCGGAGGTTATGAAATAGTGAAAGCTAAATCCCAGTTTGTCTGTCAACAATGTGGGGCAGTATATGTAAAATGGGTGGGGCAGTGCAATAATTGTTCGGCATGGAATTCATTAGTGGAACAGGTGGTTGAAAATAGTAGTGGGGCTAGTGGTAGCAAATCGGCGATTGCGAAAGGGCGAGCTTCGGGCAAGAAATTGGATTTTGTAAAATTGTCGTCGGTGGTGCCGTCGGATGCAAAAGCGCGACTTTTGACTGATTTTAAAGATTTAAATATGGTGTTAGGGGGTGGGATATTGCTAGGCTCGGTGTCATTATTGGCGGGGCAGCCAGGAATAGGAAAATCTACGATATTGATGCAAATTTGTGCAGAAGTAGCAAAAGAACATAATGTGCTCTATGTGTCAGGTGAGGAAAGTGCAGGACAAGTGAAACTAAGAGCACTAAGATTAGGAGCGGATTCGGGAAAATTGAGTTTTGCCGCTTCGACAAGTGGTAACGATATTGCTAAAACGATAGAAACGGGTGAGTTTGAGCTGGTGATAGTAGATTCGATTCAAACATTAGCAATGGATGAAATTTCTTCGGCACCAGGGACGGTGTCGCAAGTGACAAATTGTGGGAATTTGATTATTCGAGCAGCAAAGGCGACGGATACTGCAGTAATTATTGTGGGGCATGTGACGAAAGATGGGACTTTGGCGGGGCCGAAAGTATTGGAACATTTAGTGGATGTGGTGTTGAATTTTGAAGGAGATAGATACGGGGGTTTTAAAACTTTAAGGGCGGTAAAAAATCGGTTTGGGTCTACAAATGAGGTAGCGATTTTTGAGATGGGGGCAGAGGGACTAAGCGAAGTAGAAAACCCGTCGGCAGCACTACTGGCTGAGCGGACGAACACGGACGGATCGGTGATATTAGCAACGTTAAATGGGAATCGGCCGATTTTGGTGGAAATTCAAGCGCTTTGTAACAAATCTAATTATGGTTATCCTAAGCGGACGGCGAGTGGTTTTGATCTTAACCGGTTAAATTTATTGATCGCAGTGTTGGAACGGCGGACAAAATTAAGGTTGTCGGATCGAGATATATTTGTGAATGTGGTGGGGGGGATGAAGCTAAGTGATTCGGCGGCGGATTTGGCGGTATGTATGGCAATTGCTTCGGCGGTGGCGGGGCGAAAGTTAGGCGAAGAATACGTGGTGTTTGGGGAAGTGGGTTTGGGAGGTGAAATTCGTTCGGCGTTTCGGGCGGATCAACGGATTGCGGAAGCTAAAAAACTAGGTTTTAAGCATGCCATAGGCCCTGCAACTGTAAGAGATAAATTTGTGATTCCAGCCAAAGATTTAAGGGAAACATTAATTAGGTATATAAAATGAGAATTTTAGGAATTGACCCGGGGATTGGAATTTGTGGATTTGGGTTAATTGAAACGGTTGGACGGGCTAGTGCAAGGGCGCTGGATTATGGTGCGGTGACGACGATGGTGGATGCGCCGTTGCCGGCACGGTTGTTGGAATTGTACGATTCTTTGATAGAAGTTTTTGAGCAGACGAAGCCGGAAGTAGTGGCAGTGGAAAAATTGTTTTTTTCCAAGAATATTACGACTGGGATAGCGGTGGCAGAGGCACGAGGAATAGTGCTGTTAGTAGCGGAACAGAAGGGAATATCGGTTTATGAATATACTCCTAACGAAATTAAAAAATCTTTGACGGGTTATGGAGCGGCAAATAAGACACAGATGCAGGAAATGGTGCGTGTGCATTTGGGGCTAGTTAATAAACCGAAGCCAGATGATGCGGCGGATGCATTGGCGGTGGCGATTACTTGTGGTTTTTTGTACCGAGAGGGGCAAAAACAGAGTTATGAATTTTCAAATTCAAGAAAGAAAGTGGTAAAATAAAAATATGATAGCACATCTAAAAGGAATAATTGAAGAAAAATTTGGCAATAGTTTAATTGTGGATGTGGGGGGTGTGGGATATGAAATCGTGGTGTCTGTACTGGATTTTGAGGCTTGTAATTTGGGAGAGGAACGGAAATTTTATACTTATCATAGTGTGCGAGAAAATGCGGAAGAGTTATATGGATTTTCTAGTTTGGCGGCAAAGAGGATTTTTGAACTGCTAATTAGCGTACAGGGAATTGGACCAAAAGCGGCGATGGCGATTTTGTCATTGGCGGAAGCAGAAGAGGTACGAAATGCGATAGCGAATGCAGATGCTAGTTTTATTGCAAAAGCGTCTGGGGTAGGAAAGAAGAGTGCAGAGCGGGTAATTGTAGATCTACGCGACAAAGTGGGGACACCGAGCCGATATGGGGTGGCGGAAGTAGCTGCTGGTATTAGGACTAATGTTGAACCAGATGAGGCGCTAGATGCGTTAATTGCGCTAGGGTTTCCTTTGAAAGAGGCGACTGCAGCACTAGAAAAAGTAGATAAATCTCTATCGGTGGAAGAAAGAATTCGGCTGGCCTTGAAAAAATAGGTGGAGACCTTGAAAAGTTACGTAAAGTGTGGTAGAATAGTGGGTAATTGTTTAATATAAAGGTAATAAAATGAGTTTTTCGATTCTAAAAGAGATTGGTGACGCGCAGAAGAAGAAGGCGGTGGTAGATGTGCGTTCGGGCGACACCGTAAAAGTGACCCAAAAAATTAAAGAAGGTGATAAATTTCGTTTGCAGACGTTTGAGGGGGTAGTGATTCGAGTGGATCGGAAGAATTCGCATACGGAGCGAATTGTGGTGCGGAAAGTAACTTCGGGTGTAGGAGTAGAAAAGTCGTATTTGGTACATTCGCCATTAATTGAAAAAATTGAAATTACTAAGAGGGCAAAGGTGCGGCGAAATAATTTATCGTATTTGCGTGAGCGATCTGGCAAGTCGGCAAGACTTGCCGGTAAGGATTTTGACCGAGTAGCAGTGAATGATGTAAGGGTGGAAGAAGATCAGGTTGAAAAAAATCCGGCAAAAGAAACCGAAACAGAGGGAACGGAAGAAGCTTTAGTGGACGAGACGAAAGAAGAAAAGGCAGAAGAGACTAAAGCCTAATGGCAATTTTGGGTATAGATGAAGTAGGACGCGGACCCTTGGCGGGTCCGCTTGTTGTGGGGGCGGTAATTTTGCCAGAAGAAAAGCCGGAGTGGGTGAAAAGTTTACGGGATTCAAAACAATTGACACCAAAGCGAAGAGAAGAGCTTAAAAAGATAATTGTTCATGATAAGACTGTAGTTACTGGATTAGGTTGGGTTTCGGCAGGAGAGATTGATAGGTTGGGCATGGTAGGAGCTTTGAAATTAGCGACTAGGAGGGCAGTAAAAACAATACAGCAAACCCACATCCCATTTTCAGAGATTATAATAGACGGAAATATTAATTTTTTGGTGGATACAAGTTTGGCGAAATATACTTCAACGGTGATTAAAGGTGATGATTTGATTAGAGAAATTTCGGCAGCGTCAATTATTGCGAAGGTAGCACGGGATAATTATATGCGTGAATTAGCAAGAGAATATCCAGAATATGGTTTTGAAAGACATATGGGTTATGGTACGGATTTGCATCGGAGGATGATGCGAGAATATGGACTATGCCCAGAACATCGGCGTTTAGTAAAATTGGTGCAAGAAATTGCAAAGCAGGATGGAGAAGATCTTTCTGGGGTATGGAGGAGGGAAATAAAAAAGAATACTACTTCTCTTGGTAAGCGGGGTGAAGATGCAATTTGTGATTATTTGGAAGTTTGTGGGCATGTAATTGTAGAGAGGAATTTTAGGACGAAGTTTTGCGAAATTGATATTATATCAACAAAGAATGAGAAGATTTATTTTACGGAAGTGAAATATCGGAAATCAGATGTGGCGGGTGGAGGTTTAGCGGCGGTGGATAAGAAAAAGTTAGAGAAAATGCGATTTGCGGTAGAATGTTTTTTGAAATTCCGACCGGATTTAAAAGTTCGATATAGCCCACTGATGGCAGTGGCGGCGGTAGGAGGTGATAATTTTGTAGTGCAAGAGTGGTTGCCGTTAAGTTAAAATGCGATGCATCGTTTTTGTTAAAATGTTACTGTTAAAGCCGAATTAAAAAAATAGATGATTTACCATGTTATAATAAATACAGGGTTTAATTCATAGTGAGGATATTTTGTGGAAAAAGAGTCAAAGAGCACACCGGAAAATCATGAGTTTACTGATGATGGAATTTTGAAAACTATAGGAAGAACTGCTCTTCAGGTTGAAGAAACTAAAAAATCTGGCGAAACTATAAAACCAAAGAAAATTGCTTGTATGGAGGTATATCCTTTTTCATTTGAAGATGGAGAAGGTAAATCTAACGTTTTTGAAAAAATAACAAGCCTCCTCCCGTATTGGAAAAATTTGGGTATTAACACGATATGGTTGGCTCCGGTATATCCGTCTCCGCGTAAGGATATGGGTTATGACATTTCAAATTACGAGGAGATAGATGAGAGGTTCGGTATGTTGGAAGATTTTGATAATTTTGTTACTGAGGCGCATAATCAAGGCCAAAAAGTCTTAATGGATTTAGTTTTGAATCATACATCAACAGAGCACGAATGGTTCAAAAAGGCTTTGTCTGGCGATCCAAAATATCGTAATTTTTATTACTTCACTGAAACACCTCAAGAAGATTGGCATAATTTTTTCGACGACCAATCCGCCTGGGCAGCCTCACCAAACCATCCGGGAGAATATTACTTGCATTCTTTCCATGAAAATCAAGCTGATTTAAGATGGTTTGATGAGGACGGAAATCTTAATCAAGACCTATTGGCCGAATTTCAAAAAGTCATTGATTTTTGGACAAAAGAACATCATGTTGATGGTTTTCGACTTGATGTACCGCAAGCTATTGACAAAGATTTCGCAAACCCAGAAAGAAGCTTTGAAATAGCCTTACAGAGTGATGGCGAACAAAGCAGTCTAGTTATTGAGAAGCTCTTTGGGGATCGGCCAGAATTAATTACTACTGTAGAAGTTTTTGATGTTTCTGATGACGATTCGGTAATTTCCCGTTATTCTGGTCCAGGTAAACCTATCCAATTTGCTATGAATGCTTGGCTAGCTATGCAACCAGAATCAGAAATGCTGGAGCAATTTTCAAATAGCATAAAAAGAACGCCAAATCTTATGGTTGCCACTCAGTCTCACGATACTTCTCGTAAAGATATATCTAATGAAGTGTTAACAAAACTGTTGGAGCAAGAGCCAGAAGCTGTGTGTTTGTATATGGGGCAAGAGATTGGCCTAGACAATCCAAGCGTTGAAGAGTTTGGCAACGAAGCCTTTTTCAGATCTGACGCTCAAGCCGATATGCAACTAAAAGCTGCTATAGAATTGAAAAAGAAAGAAAATGGCGGCTTTATTTCTCAAGCAGAAATAGATGAGATCATCGAGAAGATTCGTAGCAATGCTCGTGCCAATAGCCGTGCGCCTATTAATGACGTTTATTATTTAGCTGAACTAGCGAGACAAGAAGTTGATCCAAGTTCGACTTACAATTTTTTGAAAAAAGCAACTACTTCTTGGGTGAAACGAGATGAACCTGACCCAAATAGTAATACCTAATTAAAATACGCTTCAATTTAAGCTTTAAAAACAGACATTATGGGTTGGTTCTGAATTTAAAGATAGGGATTTTGTGTTTTTGAACTAACTTTTGTTTTGTTAGTTTTTGCCATTTGAGCAATTCTAAAACCGTCCTTAATTGCTCTTTTGTATAATCTATAAGTGTCGAAATGCATTAATATAAGTTTGTTCTTATCCAAATCCATGATGTCCTCATATTTTATATGTACGTCATATGTTTCTTCTGCTACTTCACAATAGATGGTTTTGATAACTTCGTCAGTAGATAACTTTCTTATATAATCGATATCTTTTGTATCTCCTGTATAATAATATTTGCCAAATTCATCTTTAAACATGATACCAAAGCATTGCAAATATGATACGTGAGATGTTGGTTGCATATTAACGCTAAAATCAAAATTTAATGATTTTTCATTTATGAAATTATAAAATTTGTCTGTAACGCCGGTTATTCTGAGTAATTCAATGAGTGATTGTTTATATGCTTCGTTATTATAAACTATTTGCGGTGTTTTATTTAGATAAAAATTGCTATACCATAAGAGTACGCCTAAACCTGCTATATGATCATAATGCGTATGGGTTAAAATAATATAAATCTTGTTAATATTGTTAAATGCGCTTGTATTTAATAATTTCTTTGTTGCTTCTTCACAGACATCTATTATTAATAGATTATTATTATTTTTGATGTAGCAACAATTACCGCCTAATTCTATGGTAGTTGCACCACCTATTCCGATAAAATTTAATTGTTTCACGTTTGTTGCTCCTTTCTGTTCATACTGAATTAGATTGTTGTTAACCACTGTCCTATAAATAAAATTATACATCAAAATATGTTATAATGATTTTATATTAAAAGATATTATAGGTTGGTTTTGAACTTGAAGATTGGAATCTTGAATTCCCAAATCAACCTGTTTTTATCCTTTTTAACCAAAATTCACTCACTTAAGCCAAAGTGGATAAATATTAATACTAAAAAGTAATGGAAATATCAGCTAGACTTACTCCATTTTTATTTTCTTGTTTAACTCTTCAACACTTATCTGTTCATCTTTACCGATAAATCTCTTGATATCTTTTATGGCATCGAGTTTATTTTCTCTTTTACCGCTTTCGCTGTCAAATATCCAAACGGCAGTTAAATCGTTTAGCGAAAGTGCGCCAATTTGCCCGTCTTTTACAGCATCAATGGATGTTTCCAGAATAGGCCTTTCGTCTATAAAATTTAGTTTATCGCCGCCAGCCGACCAGAAAACTTCATTCTCATGCCCACCCTTAACTTTCCCCTCTTTAGATCTTACATAACCACAATTAATAATATCTGCTATTTGGTCTATACCAGTAATTCTGTAAACTGAAGTCTCATTAGTTCTAAAAACATTAGGGCTATCATCGTATCTAGGACCAAATTCCGATTTAAACACCCTATTTTTGCAACTAGTAATCCGTTCGTCATTGTTTGTGTTATTTTTATTTTTGTTAAAAGCTTCTAGAACTGCATTCCTAGCCTCATTTAAATCCTGCTCGTATTTTTCGTCATTATTAATACTAGTATCATTTTCGTCAGTTGGCAGTGACGATAATAAGTCTTTTAATTCTTTTATATGTTCTTCAAAAGTTTTTGGCTTATTTGCATAATTAGCAGAACCCTCAGGATTTTTTGACATATCTATATTGCGACTCCTGCTTAAACTTTCTGATTTCCTCACCTAATATATCCTCTTATGTAATTCTACCACAAAATATGCTATGTTTTAATAGGTATGCAGAAAAACGTAGTGGAAATTTTAGATAGGTGCAATACTATTTTTATCTCGCTAATTTTATGATATAATTCTATCAACAATAACAGAATATGTTACACATTCTTTCACCACAATTTGTACAGAAAAACGTCGCTATACCTCTATTATGGCACCATTTTATGGTATAATTGCAAGTATGGAAGAAAAACATTTTCACGAGTGGATTGATTTGAAAGAAAAAATTCATTTCAGCAATTCTGCGCCAAAAATCAACGAAGGTGACATTTGGTAGTGTGGTTTTGGTGAAAATGTTGGAATCGAAATAAACGGCAAAAGTTCTCGTTTTTCTCGCCCAGTTTTAGTTATGAAGAAACTGAGCCGTCAAGGTTTTATGGGTGTACCACTAACCTCACAAGAAAAAACTGGTTCATGGTATGCGAAATTCGAATTTCTCGGAAAAAGCGAATATGCTGCAGTTTGTCAAGCGAGAGTTATGAGTGTTTCTAGGCTACACTCCAAACTGGGGCGTATTCCTGAATCAGATTTAGAAATAGTAAAGAAAGCTTTTCAGAATTATTTAAATAAAAAATGTGCCCCTCCGAAGAGAGGAACGCGAGTAACCTCGAATATACCTCCATTATATCAAACATTAAGCATTTTGTCAACAAAAATGCACTAATTTGATATAATCAAGATATCGAAGTTCTTGCAGGGCGCAGTATGTGCCGAGCGCAAGAACTTCTTTTTATGCTATAATAAAAGTATCGAAAGTCCGCCAGGCAGTGATGGATATGCTCGTGTAGGGGCTTTCTTTTTTGTGGCATTAATATAAACACCGAAACATTTGCATGATGCCAAAGGCACCTACCGCGGGAGCTTCTTTTTTATGATGCTTTTAACCCTCTCCACAAAATCTTTTTTATTATTATAATTTATTATTTCTTCAGCAATTGAAGAAATAGCACTACTTGGGTTTACTCCAGATTTTACGAAACAGTATATCAGTTTTTTTGTCATCATAAAACCATCCGAGTTCTATACCGACACCAATAGACGGCTCACTACATTCTGCAATCACTACATCATAGCTTTTGTAGTCTTCTCTAGAATTATGAATATCAACGCTCTCTTCATGCGGTAAAACCAATTCGTGTTCCAAGAAAAAATCATCGTTTCTCAGTGGTTCATATATCTCTTTTTTATAATCAATGCTAGTTGGATGCGCTATATAGATTCTCATACTACTATTATACACTAAAATATGTTATAATTATACCAATAATAACAGATACGCAGGTTGGTTATGAATTTAAAGATCGGAATTGTGGGATTGCCAAATGTGGGCAAATCTACGTTATTTAATGCATTGACAAACGCAGGCGCGCTGGCGGCGAATTATCCGTTTGCGACGATTGAACCGAACGTGGGAATTGTGCCGGTGCCAGATGATAGATTGCAGGTGCTAGCTGAGATGTATGAGACGGAAAAGATTGTACCGGCGACGGTGGAATTTGTAGATATTGCGGGGCTAGTGGCGGGAGCTAGTAAAGGCGAGGGACTAGGCAATAAGTTTTTGGCGCATATTAGAGAATGCCAGGCGATTTGTCATGTAGTACGAGCATTTGCAAATGACGACATCGTGCGGGCGGATAATAAAATTGAAGCGGATATTGTAGCGCAAGCGAAAGAAGACATCGAGATTATTAATTTGGAACTAGAATTAGCTGACGAAGAAACTAAGGCCAAAATTGCGGCAAAGCGAAAAAAAGATGCGATAGACGAGAATATACCATATTTGACAGACAAGCCGGTGATTTATATGTTTAATGTGGATGAAGATGGATTAATGGACAAGAATTTACAGAGCCAATTGCAGCAATTAGTAGCCCCGGCGGAAGCGATTTTTGTGAATGCGAAGCTAGAAGAAGAAATGTCAGGAATGAATAGAGAAGAGAGAAGAGAATTTTTGGAAAGTTATGGAGTAAAAGATGATGCGTTGAGTGAGTTAATTAAGGCAGCATATCGGACTTTGGGACTGCAGTCGTTTTTAACGGCAGGTAAAAAAGAAGTGCGGGCGTGGACGATCAAACAAGGGGCAACGGCGCCAGAGGCGGCTGGGACAATTCATACAGATTTTGAACGGGGATTTATTGCGGCGGTGATTTGTAACTATAACGATTTGAAGGAATTAGGTTCGGAAAAGGCAGTACGTGAGGCGGGGAAATTAAGAACGGAAGGTAAAACTTATATCATGCAAGAGGGAGATGTGGTGGAATTTAAGTTTAATGTTTGATTTTGCTTTATGATATTTAGAATATATGATATTATGGGAATATAAACATAAGGAGAAAAAAATGATTAGCTCCAAACAGAGTGAAACAAAAAATAAAAAAGTTAAAAGTAAACGTCTAAAAGCAAAAATTAATGAACGAGGGTCTAAGCATCCAGCTAGAGGATTTTTGATTGCGCTGGGATTTATTTTGCTGCCGTTAGTAGTAGGGATGATTTCGTCGGCAATTACAGGTAATGCACAACAAGCTTTTGGGGAATTAAACCAGCCAGTGGCGGCACCACCAGCGTGGTTATTCCCGGTGGCATGGACGATTTTATATTTATTAATGGGCGTAGCGTCGTATTTGATTTATCGAGTGAAGCCAAAGAATAAAGCAGGTGAGAGATTAAGAACAGCGGAACTAGTGCTATTTTATGTGCAATTGGCTTTTAATTTTATGTGGACGATACTGTTTTTTAATTTGGAATTTAGATATTTTGCGTTTGGATGGTTAATTGTAATGTGGTTGATGATTTTGACACTTATTATTATGGCATTTAAGAATTGTAAAGGTGCAGCTTGGTGTTTGATACCGTATATTCTCTGGTGTACTTTTGCGGCATATTTGAATATTATGATTGCTGTGCTAAACTAGATATATAATGACAGAACAGATAAGAAAGCGACATTATTTAGGATGGGTGATGTTGTTGGTGGTGGCGGTGTTGGCTTTGGTGACGATATTAAACAGAGAGCGGATCTATGATTTTTATCGGGGGCAAACATACCAACCGTCTAGTGAGATGGTGCGAATACGGGCGGATTTGAATTTGACCGATAAGGGAACGTTTTTATTTAATGCGGCACAACCAGAGCTAAATGAAGCAGCTGAATTTAATAGTTATTGTAGAAATGGGGAGTCGGAAATTGCAGTGCTGGGGTGCTATCGTAGTGGAAATATTTATGTGTATAATATTACGGATAATAATTTAAATGGGATTAGGGAATTGACAACGGCGCATGAACTGTTGCATGCGAATTGGGCGCGAATGAGCGAAGCGGAAAAAGTGAAACTAACGGAACCTTTGACGCGAGTGTTTGAGGCGAATCAAGAGATGTTGGAGGAAGAAATTAATTCTTATGATATTTCAGAGAAGCAAGAAGAATTGTATGTGCGAGCCGGGACAGAAGTGGCAAATTTGCCAGAGGTTTTGGAAAAACATTACGCAGAGATTTTTAAAGACCAAGATGCAGTGGTAGCCTATTATGATAGTTATATTGAAGTGTTTCGGGCCCTTAAGGCAGAAATGGATAGTTTAAAAGTAGAGCTAAATGAGATTAATGAGACAATAGAGCAAAAGATGGCAGAATACGAAAGAAGAGTTAGTCAATTAAGCGCAGATATTGTGAGCTTTAATAGTTGTGCAGAGGTGGCAGGGTGTTTTAAAGCTGAGGAAGAGTTTAACTTGCGGCGAGAAAGTTTGATCGATGAACAAGAAGCTTTGGAAGTAATGTATAATGAAATTAACGAATTGATAGATGCATATAATGCCAAGGTAGAAATTTACAATGCAGATGTATCGCAAAGTGAGCGGCTAAATACGATTATAAATTCAAGTAGTAAGCCGCAGGAGGTGAATTAGTGAAGTTAAAGGTGCGGAGATTAACGGTAGTGGGGGTGGCGCTAGTGGCGGTGGTGGCGTGGCTGATTGTAAATCCGGTTAGTTATGATTCGATTTTTACTCCGGTAGAAAATACGGGAGCAGAGGAGGGGGTTGACTATACGGCGAAGGCGGTGACAGAGACTGATGCTTCGGTGCCGTTGGCTGTTGAGGTGTTGGAAAAGTTAGAAGTAAAGGGGCGAGCGCCGAAAACTGGCTATTCGCGTGACCAATTTTATGCAGGTTGGCCGACGGTGGAGGGGTGTTCTTTACGACAGAAAATTATTAAGCGAGAATTTGGCGAGAGTGCAGTGCTTGATGGGTGTAATGTGGTGGCGGGGGAATTTGATGAGCCATATACAGGTGAACGTTTGAAATTTACTGAGAGAGAACAGATAAGCAAAGGGATACAAATAGACCACGTGGTGGCGCTTTCTGATGCATGGCAGAAGGGGGCGCAATATTTGTCGCCTGAGGTAAGATACAATATTGCAACAGATCCGTTGAATTTATTGGCGGTGGATTCGTCGGCGAATCAAGGGAAATCAGATGGCGATGCGGCGACTTGGTTGCCGCCGAATAAGAAGTTTCGGTGTCAATATGTGGCAAGACAAGTGAGTGTGAAATATAAATATTATTTGTGGGTGACAGAGGCGGAAAAAGATGCGATTCAAAACGTACTTAATAATTGCCCTAATGAACACGCTATAGGTATTACGCAATAAATTTTAATATAAGAGGATACTTTCAAAATCTCAAATGTCTTGAACCGGTACAAAAAGCTTAGGAAAAGTTTATTATGTGATATAATAGTCATTGGTAATAGTGGAGATAAAGATGAAAAGATATATTTGGAGTGCGGTAATAGGGGGTGTGATTTTGATAATTGGGGCGTTTTTACTAGGGCGATTTGCGTTTCCAAATACTTTAGTTGGTTTGCCAGTACCAGAGGTGTCGGAGGGGCAGAGGGGGGAGTTGGGAATAGATAAAAATGTTAATGAAAGCACAATAGATAATTATTTGGGGCGGAGTGATGCGATATACAGAGATTTACGAATGCTAAAGGATCCAGGATATTACGAGGCAATTGGGGGTGATTCGTATTTATCAGGGTTTGTGAGGGGGTTTGAAGTGGTGCCGTTCCCGTATCTGGTGAATGTGTCGGGATTGCCGGAGGCGGTGGGAGAGACTTACAACGGTAAAACTTTATTTACTTTTGATGGCACGAATTATCAGCCAAATTATCAAGAATCAATGGATATTTTGGAAGCATTGTTCCCGAAGGATAAAGTAATATTTTTGATGTGTGGTGGGGGTGGTTATTCGGGGATGATGAAGAAAATGCTAGTGGCACTAGGCTGGGATGCCTCAAAAATCTATGTAACGGGTGGGCATTGGTATTATGAGGGCGAGAATAATGTAGAGGTGAGGCGAGTACTGCCAGATGGTTCGGTGGTGTATGATTTTTATAAAGTGCCGATGCACGAGATTAATTTTGAAGAGTTGACGGAGATTTAGGGTGGAATGTTATGGGTGACTAGGGAAATATAAAGTGAGTGCGGAAAAGAAAAAACAAATGGGAGTGTTAGGGCTGATTGTGGCACTGGTGGTAGTGCTATTTGGTGGAGTGCTGTTTGTGGGGGCGGCGAGTGGGTGGTTTGATAATCCCAAAGTAACTTTGGACCCGGAATATTATGGGGAGGGGACGCAAATGATGGATCTTGATGCTGGTGGGTATGAGGAGTTGGTGGGGGCGAAGAAGTCATTTGTGGTGTTTGTGGATCAAGGTGGGTGTACGACGGCGGATAGGTTGCGTGAATATGTGACGGATTATATGGGGGAAGCGGGGATTAAAGTATATCGGATGATGTTTGAGCAGGTAAAAGAGTCGTCTTTACACGACTATGTGAAATATTATCCGTCGGTGGCGATAGTGAGTAAGGGTCACGTGATGGGGTATTTGAGGGCGGATAGTGATGAGGACGCGGCAGCGTATAATGATTATGGTGCGTTTAAGGCTTGGATAAGTAAGTATTTGTAGTTTTGAGATGGTTTGAAGCTTAGTTTTTTGGTTTTTGGGGGTGCATAATAGACTCTAGAAAGGAGTTTATAATGCAAAAAATAAAGAGACAGGTGGGGGAATATTTGGCTTATTGCGAAAAGGTGCGGAGGATGACGGAGGCGACAATGCGAATGAAAGAGAATATACTAGAGAGGTTTGTGCGGGTGACTGGAGTTGGGAGTTTGGAAGAGTTGACTAACGAGGTGTTTAATGTGTGGGTGGCTAGTTTAACTGAGCGTGGGGTGTCGCCGCGGTCGATTAATACTTATAATGCAGCGGTACTAGCAATGGTGCGGTATTATCGGGGAGTGGGGGTGGAAATACCTTTAAGGATTGCTCTGGTGGGGAAATTAAAAGAAGGGCAGGTACGGCGGCGATTTTATACCGATGAAGAGGTGAATACGGCGATTTCTTATGCAGGCTTTGAGACGGGGTTAATGATTAGAATTATGTTTGAGACAGGGATGCGGATAGCGGAGTTAACTAGGCTGAAAGTGTCGGATTTTGATGGGCGGCGAGTGCAGTTTATTGGGAAGGGGCGGAAACCGCGAGAAGTATATGTGCGAGAAGATACTTTAATGTGGGTGCGGGAGTTTATGAGGGAACGGGGTGTGGTGGATGGGTATTTGTTTGCCACTTTGAATGGTGAGCCGCCGACAGTGGCAACGGTGCGGAAGAGATTAAGGAGGCCATTTGTTGCAGCAGGGTTTGACGATTTTTATCCACATAGTTTGCGTCATTCGTTTGCGACGAATTTACAAATGAGGGGGGCTTCTGTGGAGGAGATCAAGGAGATGATAGGTCACGAATCGGTAGCCACGACAGAGCGGTATTTACATGGGTTTGAGGGAAGGTTAGAAGAGCTGTTTGATAAGTATTTGGGGTGATGTGTGATCTACGCAAAATACCACCCCTTATTTAAAGTTTGGACTCATAAAAAATCCCCCCTTTAGTACAGGGGGGATTTTTGCTAACTCTGATTAAAGCTCAGAGAGACCGTAGGTCATTGTGCCTGTATAGACATCAGCTGGCGTTTCAGTACCAACATAAGCACTATAGGTTACAGTGAAAGTAGTGCCATTCGTAGGACCACTGTCAGTCACAATTACATGGCTTTGAGCATCAATAGCTGGAACCGGAGTAGTCAAAGTAGGAGTATGTGCATCACTTGATGTAACCACTGCACTCCACATTCCAGCTGTGCCAGAAGCGCTGTAGGAAGTGGTGTAAGGGATATTGTTCTTTGTAACATTCTCGCCCGTAGGTTTTGTGCCAACTAAATTAGTTGGGGTGGCAGTTACGGAATAACCTTCGTTGTCGTTGCAGGTTACATTAAACTTGTGAGCACCACTATTATTGAAGGCAGCTTCCGCGCCGTTAGCTACAGTCGCAGAATACCCAGTATCTGCAGATGAAGAACTCTGACCGTTATCAAATGTACATGTCGGGCTAACTGTTACAGTAATGGTATCCACGACTGTCTTATCATCATCAGCCATTACCCCTGCGAACGGTAAAGCTGCCATAGCCAAAGCTGCAACACCTGCACCTGCGATTAATGTTTTTTTCATATTATTTTTCTCCTTTTTTCTGCATCTTCAAGCAGAATTACTTTATATTTGTGTTAAAATATG
>JAFWLR010000001.1 GCA_017510985.1 Candidatus Saccharimonadota bacterium
GTAGGAGTCTTATTTTGATTCTGATTTTGATCCGGTAGGATGAGAACCGTAGGTTCGCACCGAGCGCTTTAGCGCGAGGTCTAGCCGTAGCGAAGCGGAGGCGTCATCCTGCCGGTCCAGCCATGAAAAGAAAATGAGCCCGCAGGGCTTATTTTGTTCTCGTGATTAGATGGGTAGGATGCGAACCGGAGGTTCGGACGCCGTAGGAGACGAATAAAAAGAGAGCTTGCTCTCTTTTTTGAGACGACGCCCGGCGTTGTTTTGCGCGTAAGCGCAAAACACATCCTGCCGGTCTAGTGATTTTTTGATGTATAATAAAGGCATGATAAGAATTATGGCTGGGGGAAAGAAAAATATGGGAGCGTATTTAGAGTTAATTTCTGAGTATGAAAAACGACTGCGGAAGCCGTATGAGATAGAATGGCGATTTTTGCCAGAGGAAAAATTGAAAGCATATTTGGTGAATTGGCCGTTTACAGGGCGTGAATTCGTAATTTGTTGCGATGAACGTGGAAAAAATATATCATCAGATGAATATTCTCTCTGTTTAGAGAAAGCGTTTTTGGCTGGCAAGGATATAGTGATATTGGTTGGGGGAGCGTATGGATTCTCTGATTTAGTGCGTGACAGGGCGGATATGGTGTGGAGTTTTTCGCGACTAGTATTCCCGCATCAATTATTTAGAGTGATGGTGGCAGAACAGATATATCGAGCGCAAGAGATTGCTAAAGGTGGGAAATATCACCACGAATAGTTCTGAATTTTATGATTTAGAGGTGGGTCCTGTTTTGCTCCCTGTTTGTGGTATAATTATGACATGAAGATATTAGGGATTGAAACGAGTTGTGATGAAACAGCGGCGGCGGTAGTAGAAAATGGGACGCGAATCTTATCGAATGTAGTGGTATCGCAAATTGATATTTTTGCGGAGTATGGGGGAGTAATACCAGAAATAGCGGCGAGGAGCCATCTAGAAGCGATGATGCCAGTTATAGATAAGGCTTTAAATGATGCAGGGTGCACGTGGGACGAGATTGACGCGATTGCGGTGACGCATGCACCAGGATTGCTGGGATCATTACTGGTGGGGACATTAACAGCGCGGACGTTGGCGATTTTGCATGATAAACCGCTATATGCGGTGCATCATCTGAAGTCACATGTGTATGCGAATTGGCTTAATGAGATGCGGGCTGATGCTGAACTTATTTTTTCGGATGCGGGACTTGAATTTTTAAACACGTCATACACTGGGCGTCCGGGAGAACCGCCCCTTCGGGGCGAACCTCTCGGCGCCGGCAGGAATATACGTGTTAAAAATTCAAATCAAACTTTTATGCATCCGAGAGAAACAAGTTCAGCCGCCCGCCACCCAGCATTCCCGCTACTGGCATTGGTGATTTCGGGGGGACATACACAGATTTTGTACATGCCAGAGCATAATACATTTGAGATCGTGGGGACAACAAGAGACGATGCGGTGGGGGAGTGTTTTGATAAGGTGGCAAAAATATTGGGGCTGCCGTATCCTGGTGGACCAAGTATTGCAAAGGCGGCACTAGAGGGTGACCCCTTGAAATATAAATTACCGCATCCGAAGGTGGAGGGGTTGGATTTTTCGTTTTCGGGTTTGAAGACGGCGGTGCTCAGAGCCGTGCAGAAGGAGGTGGGGGTGCCGATTTCGTATCCGTCACATAAGTTGAAGGAACTCTTGTCAGAGCAGCAAGTGCGAGATTTTGCGGCGTCGTTTCAGAAAACGGCGGTGGATGTTTTGTGCGAAAAATTAAAGATGGCACTAGAAAAGTATCCGGATGTGCAGTCGGTGGTGGTGGCAGGTGGAGTAAGTGCAAATCAAGCTTTGAGAGAGGCTTTGCCGGAAGCTTACTTCCCTGTTCCATCGTTATCTGGGGACAATGGAGCGATGGTAGCAGCGGCGTGCTATTATGAGATTTTGAGTGGGGTAAAACCAACGGACCCATATAAACTGAATATTTATCCTAGAATATCGATCGAAAAATAAGAAAAAGCCCGCGAGTGCGGGCTGCCGAAAAAGGAAGGATGCATATCTACGATTGCTGCGGATAAATTGTAATTTACGTAGATAATGAATGAGTGAGTGCAATATGAAAATGTGAGTTGCTAAAATGCAGGGTCTCACAGATACACATCCTTTCGTCAGCAGCGCTACTTGGCCTGTTCTCTGATTTCGTTAATGACGATGTACAGAGGGCGAGCTGGGGCGGCGAGACCAGAGCACTTGATTGCCTCGTGATAGAGGCCTTCAAGATATTCTGGGTGCACGATTAGCTCGTGGAAGAAAAAGTCAATTTCCTCCCCCAACATGCCAAAGGATAGGCGCGGGAACTGATCGCAAGTGTAATAGGCTCGGCGAGCACGGTTGACTATATCGGGAAAATGCTGGTCCCGGATAAAATCTTCCAACTCGTTGATGACGATATTATCATCACAAACGGCTGCGACCGAGTCTACCACTTTGTATAGGCGGACGACCATTACGAGGTCCACCACCGTTCCCCAGTACTGCTGATAGACGGCTGTGTTTTGCATAAAGCATCACGTTCCTTTCAATCTCTGTAAAGAGCTCGGGTGTTTGGGTACTTCTAATTCGCCAAACAGGACTGGTTTGATTGTAGCATAAAATGGGGATTTTGTAAAGTGTTGCAGGGGTAAATTTGGGGGTTGCGCGGGAAGGTGAATATGCTATAATGGGGTTATAAGTCTTACGTTATTCACAAACCGCAATTTTTAAAATCAAGTGGTTGTATTGAAGGAAGAAATCGGCACCGTGTGTGCATGATCCTTCAATCGACTATGATTGGATGCGGTTGTGTGAATGGCGTAAGACACCAAGCACGGTGTCGATTTTTATCGGGACTGGCTAAGTTAAAATGTTAATCCGGAGGTCACATGTCTCTCACTAAAAAACTCGCAAGAAAGTATTCAAAAGATAATCTAAATAAGCCTAGCGAAAGTGTCAGTAGGCAGCCCGGTCGGGATGTCAGAGACAGCATTCGGACTAGGGAGGGCAAATGTATAACTCCTACTGGCACTTTCACTCGGTTTATTAGTAGTAAGGCAATTGGAATACGATTTTTCTCGGGCCGGGGTTCCTCGCGCCCGTCTTCACGGGGCTCGGCCCCCTTATTCCTCGGCAGCAGCCTCCGGACTCCCTCGAAAAATGTATTCCCAATTGCCTTCATCCTATTATTAGCTATATCAGCGCTGGTAAGTTCTGATACTTACGCCACGGCTAGTTCCATTACGGTCTCAGTCTCTTCTACTGGTCCTATTGTGATGAATATCCCACCTACTAAGGATGGTAAATTTGTCAGTAGTAATGCAGTAACTATTGGTGTAGAGACTACGCATGCTAGTGGCTATACATTAACGGCTAATGCTACAGATTTATCCTACAATGATGGCAATAATATTAATACTATAGCTACTTTACCAGCTAACACTGCTATTAACGCTGCTACTTTTACTGATACTAGTACCAATACTTATAACAATAAATGGGGTTATCTACCAAGTAAGTATTGTGCTAGTAGCAGCACTAGTAGCTGTGTAGATAATACCACTAGTAACACCCAGTATTATCTACCAGCTCCTATTAGTCCTAATAGCCAAACTCTAGATATTACAAGTACAGCTAGTGAAGTAGAAGATGGTACTAGTAACTTAATACCTACTAACTATACAGTAGCTATAGGAGCTAGATTAGACTATACAGTAGCACAAGGAGCCTATACTACTGATTTTACCTTTGCTGCAGTAGGGAATCCTACACCCTATACTATTACCTACTATGCTAATGATGGAGCGGATGGAGCCAATACGACTAATATGCCAGCTAACCATACAGCTAGTGAAGAAGGCTCTATGGGAGAGACAATTAATTTAGCTACTAATACGCCATATCGTAATGGTTATCTATTTCTAGGTTGGTGCACTACCCAAGTAGCAGATAATGGTACTTGTAATAGTCCAAGTACACTATATAATGCAGGTGCTACTTATGCACTAGACCAGACTGGTACTAATAATAGTCTTACTCTCTATGCCGTATGGAACTCCTGTAGTGGTACTAATGCTACATCATTACTATATTGTAAAGTGCAAGCTCAAGTCAAGAAAGATGGTAATGGCAACGAGAGGACTCAAACCCTAGCTGATATGCAAGCTACTATTACTGAACCTACCTCAAATAACCCCGCTACAGATACTAGTAATTCTGGAGTTTATAAGTATGATGCTGCTACTTTTGGCGTAGCTAGTGATGCTGCTAATACTATGCCTATCTACTACTTCCGAGGTATTCTAGATCAGACTTACAAATACTCAGATGCACCCAATGATGAACCAACAGGCATTCCTTCCAGTGGTGACAGTGCTTATTACCAGAACTTTGTCTTATTAGACCAAGATGGCATTAAAGATACTAATGACACTTGCTGGCGGATTGTTAGGACTACTGGTTCCGGTGGTACCAAGATGATTTATAATGGTAATTGGGATGTTACAGATGGTTGTGCTAAGGTGCAAAGCAATGCACGAATTACTTCTACTTATTATAATCGCGGCACGATAACAAACGGCTCTATAGATTATGATAAGACTAGAGAGACGAATCTATACGGCACCAGAGGTTATGTGGTCTATGCGGGTTATAACTATAATAACGACTATAAATATGCTGGTAATCCTTCTAGTAATACCTTTTATACTGATTTTGTTTTAAATAGTACTCTCTTTAAAAACATTAACGAAGATGGTATTATGACTGCATCTAATCTCAAAACTATTATAGAAGATTGGTATACTAACACAGGCGACTTGTCTAATTACGCTAACAAATTAGAAACCAGTGCTGGGTGGTGTAATGATAGATCTACCACTTCTTCACCATTAGCTAATGATTCTACAATTCCTTATGCACCGGGTTCTAGATATGGAACGGGCAATTGGCTTGGATTTGGTGCTTATCAACGAAATGCAGTAACGAATGGATCGGCTTCCCTAAATTGTCCCAATGTAACCAGTCAGGATTTATTAACTATCGACAATGGCTTTATGAGTGAACCGTCGGCGTTATTAACTGAAGATGAGGTAATTTTTGCTGGACATGGTTATCCAGTGGGCACGAAAGTTGGTGATGATACTTATTATTATCCAGATACATTAACAGATTTTTCTTCTAGCTGGTCTTATCGTTCTTTCTTGCGATCCGGTTCAACTTTCTGGCTATTATCACCTTCTGCTCGAGATTTCCTAATTGGCGGCGTGTATGTATTTTATGTAACTTCATTAGGATATTCAGGCTCTCAACCGGTGCATAATTCTTATGATGTACGTCCCGCCATTTCGCTTAATTCTGGTACTACAGTATCAGGTGGCAGTGGCACCGCAAGTGACCCGTGGGTGGTGACCGCGCCGTAAGCCCACCATTTTATATAATTTGCCGTTCTTTATCTAGACACCTCAATAAAAATATGTTAGGATAGGAAGGTATGATAGTCTTTATTGACGGAGAAAACTTCAGGCAACGGCTTTCTGATTGCTTGCTGGCTAGTGGACGGACCAAAAAGAGTGAGAATTTCAAATATGATGTTGCTGGTCTGTTGAGAGAAGTGTTAAATTCGAATGACCTGGATATCAGATATTATGCTTCTGAAATTAAAACACCTGTTGGGTATGTTCCGGCTAAAAGAGTCCAAAAACAGATTAATAATATTCGTAGCTATACACGAAAGTGGGTTGCTGATATTAAAAATCAGGGTATAAACTACATAAAGGCTGGAAATTTGAAAGTTAAAGAGGGCAAACCGTGTTATAAGTGCCGCGCACGTCAAGAACACCTGCAAGAAAAAGGTGTTGATGTCCGGATATCGCTTGATATATTTGAGGCATCGCTCGATAAAAATACCAAAGAAATAGCAGTATTTAGCTCGGACACAGATTTATGCCCAGCATACCATAAGATTAAAAAATATGGGACGACAGTAAAATATCTTTGTTTTGCGCCTTATTTGAATCGTGCGGTCTCTGCTGCTACGACCGAAACGATCACAATTACGGCAGCTATTGCTGCGAAATTTTTGAAAAATAGTGAACTTTAGTTACTCCATAAACAGATGTAATCAAAGAAATTTTTAGTAAAATTTACAAAAAGTGGTATTTTACTATTGCAAAAATAAATTTTATATGCTATAATGAGAATGCTTCACCCCGTGTTGGCTTTGTGCCTCAGCGGGGCCATTTTTATGGTATAATTTGAATATGAGATTAGCAGGGTTAACGGAGGAGCAGGTTCGAAAACGAATAGAGGAAGGACGAGTAAACCGAACCCCACGGAAAAATACCAACACCGTGGGGAGAATTGTGTTGACTAATACGTTGACAATTTTTAACCTGGTGAACTTGATACTGGCACTGATGATTATCTCGGTGGGGGCATATAAGAATCTACTATTTATACTAGTAGCGATTGCAAACACTTTGATTAGCATCGTGAACGGAATCCGGGCAAAGCGAACAATTGACAAAATGCGCCTAACCGCAGAACAGCAGCCAACCGTAATTAGAGAGGGCAAAGCGCAACAAATTGCAAGCTCACAAATTGTGGATGGAGATCTATTGGTACTAGCACTGGGCGACCAAGTGATAGTGGACGCTAGAGTAGAAGAGGGGCAAGTGGAAGTAAACGAGTCATTTATTACAGGTGAGGCGGATAATATCGTGAAAAAACCGGGGGACCAGCTGCTATCAGGGAGTTTTATTGTATCGGGAACTTGTAAAGCAACGGCGACAGCGGTGGGGGCGGATAATTTTATTAACAAATTAGAAAGTAATGCTCGCACGATCAAGACGGCGGATTCGAAACTATTCAGAGTGATAAATAATATTGTGAAATATGTGTCGTTTGCGCTGATTCCGATTGGGGCGCTTTTGCTGTGGGCAAGGTTTAATGTACCAGATACGACAGCGGAAGTAGCAGTGACTTCGACGGTGGCAGGGCTGATTAGTATGATCCCGGAGGGGCTGGTGCTGCTGACCTCTAGCGTGCTAGCTCTGGCGACGATTCGGCTGGCGAAACAAAAAGTGTTGGTACAGGATTTGTACTCGGTAGAGACGCTGGCTAGAGTAGATACGATTTGTCTAGATAAGACCGGGACACTGACGACCGGTAAGATGACAGTGAAGGGATTAGTGTTACCTAGTGAGTCTACTAAAATTCTGGATGTGAATGATAAGTCACCAACCACTGCCCAAAAATCCCTCCAGAACGCGCTAAAGCTTATCCTGAGTACTTCCGATACTAATAATGCTACTTCGGCAGCTTTGAAGGCAAAATTGCTAAAAAGGGCCAAATTTAAGCCCACAGAGCAAATTATAGAAACGATCCCGTTTTCGTCGGATAGAAAGTATTCGGGGGTGGTGACGAATAAGGCGACTTATCGGATGGGGGCACTAGAATTTATGACCGATAATGCGAAATATTTAACGGAGGAAAAGAAAATTGAGGGGCAGTACCGAATAATTGGGGTAATGAAAGATAAAACTTTGCTAGGATTTGCGCTACTTGAGGATGAGCTACGAAAAGATGCAAGCAATATTATTCAGTTCTTTAAGGATAATGAGGTGGCGGTGAAAATTATTTCGGGAGATAATCTAGAGACGGTAAAAACAATTGCTGAGCAAGTGGGGCTAAAGGACCCGGCAGCGGTGGATTTGTCTAAGGTGGCGGCGCCGGTGGATTATGAGCGACTAGTGAAAGAATATGAGATTTTTACAAGGGTAAAGCCGGCGCAGAAAAAATCACTAGTGTTGGCGCTGAAAAAACAGGGGCGGACGGTGGCAATGACGGGGGATGGAGTGAACGACATCCTGGCGATGAAGGAGGCCGACTGTTCGATTGCGATTGGGGAAGGTTCAGATGCGGCGAGGCGATCTGCAAAGTTGGTGCTACTAAATAACGATTTTGCGGGGGTACCGAAAGTGATTGCGGAAGGGCGACAATCCATTAATAATTTGGAAAGGTCGGCGACGCTGTTTCTATCTAAAAACACCTACGCGGCGATTTTGGCGGTGTTGTTTATTTTGATTCCGGTGGAGTCACCTTATGCGCCGCTAGAGATGTCGTTACTTAACTTTGCTTGCATCGGGTTACCAGGGGTGATTTTGGCGCTAGAACCGAATACGAAGCGGATTAAAAATAAATTTACAATGAATATTTTGCAATACTCAGTACCGACAGGGATAACGGTGGCAATTACGATGTTAGTCTTTTCCCTACTGGCGGCAAATATGGGCTACACGCGACCAGAGTTAATTACGACTTCGGCGGTGGTAACTTTTGCGATTGATTTCTTACTGATTTTTTCAATTGCGCGGCCGCTAAATCTGCTGAGGACGATTTTATTAGCGGTAATTGTGGGGATTATTACGCTGGCGATGGCAGTGCCGTTTATCAGGGAGTTCTTAGACTTTACGGTACTTGATCCAGATAAAATCTTATTGGCGGTGGTGCTAGTGGCAGCGGCGTACGCAGTGTTCCTGGCGATGCGATGGGTGATGCAGAAATTGACACCAAAGATTTTGCGGAATCCGAAACTGCAAATTTAAAGGCGTGTGATATAATTTAATCAGAAGTAAAATGTTGGAGTTTCTATCCAAGGTAGATTAGGAGGCTAGAAAATGAGTCAGCAGAAGTTTAGAGTTTATCGTCGTAAGTTTTTTGATTCTGAGCCTTACCCCCGGGAATACTGGCTAATGACGCCGGATGAACTGCTCCAGAGAGTAAGAGAGGATAGTGAGAGGAGTGATTATAATTGGATTACGTCGGCGGCTGAATTAGTGCATACCTGTAATCAGGTGGGGTTTCCAAGCGAGGTGGCGGCAAAAATTAAAGATTTAATATTGAATTGTTTTGCCAATATGATGAATCCTGGACAAATGAGGGGAGATCGAGCAGCGGTGTTTGACTGTTACACTGCTACAAAAAATGAGGAATTGAGAACTCGGTTTTTGAGAGGCTTGGTCTTGGGGGCAATGAATCGTTGCTACGGGAACGACATCGTGTGGGCGTTTTATCACGATGCTGATCTAGAAAAAACGTTCATGGAACAAAAACTACAAGAACTCCAAGCAGCAGAAGAGAGAGCGTCAGTGTCTGAACGATATAACGTGTATGTCGCATGGTATAATAACCTAATCAAAGATTACGATAAATTGCTTGACCAAGCGGAAAAGGAAGGAAAGGTGGGGACGAGAGATTGGTTTCTGCCAGCTGATGCATTCGTTTACTAGTAATGCTGGCCGGCGGTAAAAAGCCGGCCTTTTTGCGATTAGTGATGTCTGAACTTATGGAATAGAGGGTTGAATTAACTGGGGTAATTCATAGTTGACTTTTGGTATGAACTAATATATAATTCATGATGAAAGGATGGGTATGAAAATTACTAAAAATAGAGAAAATATGAGTTACGCAGTAGCGATAAATTCGTCGGGACAGGCGACGATACCAAAGGCGGTGCGGGAGTTTCTGGGGGTAGTGCCGGGCGAGAATCGGTTGATTTTTGATTTTGAGGGGAAAAATGTAGTACTAAAGAGAGAGAAATCACGGAGAGAGCTGTTAGAAAAATCATTAGATAAGATTCGGCGTAGTGTGGAAAAAGAAAAAAAACAGAACCCTGAATTTGCAAAAGGTTTTGAAAAATATAAGGATATGACCTTTAATGAGGTGCGCGACGCTTATGATGCGACGCCGGAAGGCAAGAAAGAATTTGAGGAAAAATATGGATTCAAAATCTAGAGAAGTTTCAATTGACAGTTGTATACTCTTGAGAATTATACAAAGGAATAATCACGAACAATACAAAAAAGCTGTAGATTTGCTGTTGAATGGTTATGATTACTATGTGGATAGCGTGGCAATAATGGAGGTAGTCTATGTGCTGACAAAAGAAAAAATGCGCAGAGCCAAAATCTTAGAAAATCTAAAAACCCTGCTAGACAATCCAATGATAATTTATGACAAAATGTTTTTCGCGGGAGTGTTTGAGAAATACGCTACGCACCCTTCGTTATCTTTTGACGATTGCATATTAGAAGCGCGAATTGCTATGAAACGTAAAGAACCGCTGTGGACGTTTGATAAGAAATTTGCCAATCAATCTGAGGTGGCGGAGCTGGTGGTTTAGTGGCCTAGAGGGATAAAAACCGGCGGTGGAGGGCCGGTTTTTTGTAATTAGTGGTTGGTGATTAGTGGTGTTTTAATTTATGGAGGAGTTGGTGGAGGTGGTAGAAGGCGGAGTTGATAGGTAACTCGTAAGCGCCAAGGAGCTCAGTAACGTGGCCATTTTTAGTACTATCAAAACCTTTTTTGAAGCGGTAGATGCCGTAGTCAGGGCTGGATGGATCGGGGAGGCCACGGATGCCGTAAAAATTATAGCGCTTAAAGTGGTGGTCGGCGGCGTATTTAATCATGTGCCATTGGATTAAATACTGGGCATTGTACTCTTTCATATATTTTTCTTCACTGCCGGAAAAGAGGTAGGTAACCTCGTCGCCGTAAAGCATAAACATAGCAGCTGAGATTGGTAGGCCATTCGCTTCCGCTACCATGAACTTGACTTCTCCTCGCTTATGGAAAAGATCATACATCTTCTCGTAATAGCTGAGGGATTTGTCCTCAAAATGGCGACGATTACTGGTAGATTCGGTGATTTGCTTAAAAATGCCGAGTTCTTCTTTCCCTAGTTCGCGGATTTTGACACCGCTTCGCTCGGCTCGGTGAACGAGATTACGGGTGTTTTGCTTGAAATCCTTGAAAATTTGCTCTGAGGTGCGGCCAGCAAAGTCTACAACAAAAGCGTATTTGGGTTCGTCAGGCTCCGGAAGAGATTGGAAACCGGCGCGACGGAGGTTTTGCAAAGCCGAGCGGTGGTCAAAACCATTTTTGACGATTTTGCCGTCGCGATCACGTTCAATTAACTCGTAGTAAGGCTCGATGTGAAGAAGGTAGCCGTTGTGGGATTTAGCGTAGCGCTTTAAATGTTTGAAGAAGAAGTCTACTAAGCTGGCGTTTTCGTAGTCTAAGAGAGGGCCACCGGGGGCGTAATAGAGGGATTTGCCCAGGAAAGTCGGTTTGGCGACGACGAGGCTGGCGGCGATAATGTTGCCGTTTTGTTTGACGCCAAAATAGTAAGCAGTCCAACCGTTTGATTCGCGTAATTTGGCGATTTCGAGGGTTTGGTAGAAAGATTTAAAGGGGTTCTCATCGGCAAACTTGCGAAATTCTGCTGGGTCTAGCAATACAAAATTCATAATTATTTCCTTTATTTTCTCATTAAGCGATTAAATTTACGAAGGAGTTTATAGAGGCAATATTGGCCAGGATGGTGGACGAGATCGTAGGTGCCGGAGTAAATCACTTCCCTGCCGGCGAAAGTTTTCTTGAAATTGGTAAAACCAGCCCAGGGATGCGTGTCTGGTGCACCCTCAGGGGCAATACCCCAGAAATCAAAGGTAGTCTGATGCTTGGCTTTGGCGTCTAGGATTAGTTGAATGGTGAGGATGCCCGTGGCATGGAGTTTACGGCCTTCATCATTTTGGGCACCTTGAATATTATAGCGAGTAGAACGAGTATCAAAAACAAGGCCGGCAGCGATGACTTTGCGCTCGACGGATCCTGTCGCAGGTAATTCGCTGGACGGGTCCTGCTGAACCTTTTCCTCCCCCATTTTACTATCGCTCAATGGGGGCCCTCCTCCAGGTCTATCATCCGCCCATGTAACATTATCTGGCGCCACCTGATGTTCTACCAAATATAGCGTGGCAAATGGTTGTTTCAACTCAGTCTTGAGGTAATCTTCCGAAAAGGTATTAATTCCCTTTTCTTTAGCAAGGGATTTTTGTAAGTCTAGGAGGTAGTGGATATCGTCGGGATTGTGGCTGGTAGTAATGGTGATGCCTTTACTAGTTGCGGCTTTGTAATAGCGAAGAAGACGTGAAGGAAGGCGAGATTTTAAATCCTCTTCCTTCCCTGTTAAATCGAGAACCCAGGTTTCCTTGGGATTTAAATCAGTGGATTTGCGGGCGCTATGAGGAAGATGAGTAACAAATTCCAGAGATTGAGGCTCAACCCGAGTAAAAATAGCTTGGTGTTTCCCTGCTAAATGCTGCAAAGATTTGAGAGCATTTTGATAGCCTGCCTTATCTTCAAAAACTGGACCATAGGGCAAATAGAGATACTTCCCTACTGGAGTACTCTTAAGAATAGCTAGATATTGATAACCGCTGCCAGTTTCGTAAAAACTAGTCTCATTCAAATCTTGCTGTAATTTATGCCAAGCCTTAGATTGGGTAATCGGAATTTTCATTGGACCAATTATAACATATTTTATGGCGATTTTTGGCAAAAAATTTACGCTTTTTCATTTACAGTTTATTCTGTGAGTGTTGGGGTCAAAAATCTAACAAGTCCGCTTATGTATTTTATTGACAGCACAAGCATTTTCATGGTAAAACCATAATTTACCGTTCTAGGTGATTCCCTGTCGGTTTAAACTATTAGATTGGAGTTTTAGCTTTTAACGCTTCTTCGTTATCTTAATATGCTGGGATGCTAAAACTACTCTTCGTACTCCCAACTGCGGCAGCAGATACCGCGAGTTGTTACCCTCATTTTAGCGCAGGCGGAGTGGTTTGTCAAGAGCGGTTGCCAGCCATGGAGGTTGCTAGTACAACGGGGAAATAGAAATCAAAATGTCTATGGTTTTTGTGGAAAAACATGAGGATTAGTTGTGTAAAATGCTATAATTAGATTATGGCTTATATACGGAAATTCAAGACCACTTCTGGTGCGACTGGTGTACAAGTGTGCTATAAGAGCGGGGAAAGAGTAGTAAAAACCGTGCATGTGGGGTCGGCGAATTCGGATAAAGCACTAGAGAAATTATTAAGAAAAGCACAAGGAATAATAGATGGGGATAAGACGCCACTATTTGATTTAAATAAATTTAACAAGAAAGGCTAAAATGCAAATAAAAGAGGATAATAAAGTGCCTTTAGCTAGATATGGTAAAAAAAGAGACAAACAACGGAGGCAATTTACTGGGAGGGGGCAAATGGAAGCGCTAATTGGGAAGAAGAAAAACCAAGTGAAGCGGCGGGTGGAGTTCCTGAAAGAAGAAGGTTGGGATAAAGTGTGGGACAAGCGGACTTTGATCTTTGTAGCAATTACTGAGATGGAGTACGCAGAGAATTTTGACAAAGGATTAGAAGTGACGAACGCGGATATTTTGGAAACGATGGTAAACTGGGGAATTACAAAAATGGCGTGGCTGGGGAATTTCCCGACCGAAGACAAAAAGGGAAATATAACAAAACCGTTCCTAGCTTACGCGGAGTCGGCGAGAGAATTTGACGATAAACGACACCGAATTGATACAGTAGTGACAATAAAGCTGAGCGAAGAAATGCAGCAGAGATTTCCGAATATACCAGATGGGGAAATTGTGATGGGATTAGATGTGACAACCTGGAAAAAGGATTTTAATGCGCCGACTAAAGAGATAGCAAATGCAGGAGAGCTGGAACATTTTGCCGAGAAAATTTCGCGCTCTAATAACGACGGGATGACCTATCAGGGAAATATACCATTTGGCTTTTCGCAGGTGGATTTTTATATTAATCCGTGGAAACTAAACCAGGATGGGCGAAGGGAAAAGGGGTACCGAGAGATGGTGCCAAGATTTGTAGTAGGGGTGGACAATAAAATTGCAGGGGCACTAATGCGGGATGATTTTGTAGTGAATAAAAAGACTAAGCAAATTGAGCTAAAGGATGAGGATACGATTAGAGAAAATGCGCGGACGGCGATGACGGGGTTTAAGATGATGAGCGAGATAAAGGCGCAGGCGGAACTTTTGATTCAGATGATGCCAGATGATTGGAAAGAAAGCCCAGAATGTGTGTTGGCCAGAGATGAGCTAGTGGTGATTAAGGAAAAAATGCGGGCAGGGTTAAGGCGTAATGTACGACGGGTGGTGGAATTAATGGATGAACAAGGAATTTTGCCGTATGATATGGCGAAACAGCTCAACGGGGCGAGTTATGCGCAAGCAATCAACATGCTAGAGAGGTTATTTAAAGATGAAAAACGGAGGAGCGAAGACAAAAAGGCAGAGGTAATTTATGACCCAACTTATGCAGGAATTATGCGGGCAACGATGAGCTTTAAACAGTGTGCAGCCAACCCCAAAAGTGAGCTGCTGAGACGGCTAAAACCGAGAGGAAAAGCGGTGGAGTGGTTACATGGGAGCGTGCACCCCTTGAGGCATGAAAGAGAAGAATTGGGGGATAGCAAGGGAAATATTGAAGAGGAAAAACCGAAGGAAAGTTAAATAATTTCAAGTTGAGTTTTGAGGCGAGAGATGAGGGCTTGTTTTTCCTCTATCTGGTCTTTGGTTTCTTTGACGAGGTGTTCAGGGGCTTTTTCTATATAATTGGGGTTAGTCATACGAAGATTAAGGGCGTCTAACTCGCGACCAACAGAGAGGATTTTATCGGTGAGAGAATCTTTATAGGCCTTGACGACCTGCTCGGGAACGTCGAGATAGAGCTCGTGATTAGCAAGGGCTAGGCGGAGGCCTCTGGGGGAGCCATTGAGGCTGTTAATGGCGGGGACTTTGGTGAGTTGCTTAATGAGTAGCTCGTGCTGATTGACTAGGCCATCGTTGTCGTAAAGGAGGTTGTACTTTTTGTCGTTATTAGTACCTGGCAGGGCCTGTAAGGTACTTCTGATCTCAACCACGATAGTTCTTATGGTTTCGAACTGTTCGGCCGTAATAGGGTCAAATTTAAGCTTCTCAGGCCATTTCTCGGTGGCGATGAAGCCGTCGGTCCAGGATAAGTTCTGCCAGATGGCCTCAGTCACAAAGGGAGCAAAGGGGTGGAGAGCAATGAGGAGGGTTTCGAGAGTTTGTTTCAAGAGATCAACATTCTGGTAGAGTTTTTGACTCTCGAGGAACCAATCGGCGTATTTATCCCAGATGGTTTGATATAAGACTTCGACGGCTTCGGCGAAGCGGTAGTTTTGCATATCTTGCTCTAACTGTTCTAAACAGTCGTTAATTTCGCGGCAGATCCAGTCTTCGCCCATGTTGTTAGTGGTGGCACAAAAAGCGCGCGTCTCGGGAGCTTCGCGAAGTGATAATCTATTGATTATATCACTTCGCTCCGCCCCTTCGGCGGCAAAATCTGAGATTTTGTCTTTATGTCCCTCAATCGCTGCGCTTTTTGTACCATCAGCATCATCCACGATAGATTGGACGAGGCGAGAGATGTTCCAGAGTTTATTACAGAGGTTACGACCGGAAATAACGGAGTTTTCGTTGAAAGCTTGGTTCATACCGGCGGAGCGACCCCTTAAGATGCCAAGACGGAAGGCGTCGCTGCCGTATTTGGCTACGAGATCCATAGGATTAATGACGTTGCCTTTGGATTTGCTCATCTTCTTACCGTGAGCGTCAAGGACGAGGCCGTGAAGATAGACTTCTTGAAACGGAACTTCGCCGGTGACGTAGAGACCCATCATGATCATCCGGGCGACCCAGGCAAAGAGGATATCAGCGCCGGTTTCCATAACGTTTAATGGGTAGTAGGGGTTGTAATTATCCTCGGTCCAATCAGTACAAACGATAGGCCAGTGAGAACTTGAAAACCAGGTATCAAAAGTATCTTCGTCACGAACATATTTGACACCGGCTTTTTCAATCTCGGTGAGATTGGTGCGACGATCAAAAATCCAATCAGGCTCGTCGGTAGCTTCGGGAGTGATTTTTTTGAACATAGGAATAGCAATGCCCCAAGGGATTTGACGGGAAATGTTCCAGTCTTTGAGATTTTTGAGGTAGTCGATTAAAACTTTTTGCTTGTTTTCGGGGTAGAATTTGATTTCGCCGTTCTCGAGATGCTCGATAGCGACTTTGGCGAGTTTCTGGACGTCGATAAACCATTGCTCTTTGAGCATAGGTTCGAGAACAGTGCCACATTTGTAACAATGAGCGACGGAGTGTTCGATTTTCTTTTCACTCTTTAAAAGACCTTGTTCTTTCAAATCTTTTAAGACTTGCTTGCGACATTCGGTAGTAGTGAGACCGTTGTATTTCTCGGGGACATTAATCATAGTGCCATCTTCAGCGATAACCTGGATACGAGGAAGATTATGGCGCTCGCCAACTTCGAAATCGTCGTAGTCGTGAGCGGGGGTAATCTTGACTGCGCCGGTGCCATATTCGGGGTCGGCGTGTTCATCGGCAATGATAGGGATAGTTCTATCTGTCAAAGGTAATTTAACGTGTTTACCGATTAGATCTTTGTAGCGTTTATCATCAGGGTTAACGGCAACAGCAGTATCGCCGAAAAGAGTTTCGGGACGAGTGGTGGAAACTATTAGAGAATCCAGAGATACATCTTTCTCGGAACGCTCCCTCGCTCCCGTCGTTACGGGGCTTGGTCGCTCCGTATTTGACCCGTCGTCAAATATGCTCCTCGGAAGAGCACCTTCTGGATTCTCTGTTATTTTATATTCAATATCCCAGAGAGTACCTTTTTCGTCCTTATGTTCGACTTCGATATCAGCGAAAGCAGTGCGATGTTTGGGGCAGAAGTTGACAAGTTTTTCGCCACGGTAAATGAGGCCATCGTTCCACATTTTCTCGAAAGTAGTATAGACACGGTCGATGACGTTTTCATCTAGAGTGAAAGTGAGGTCGCTCCAAGCGCAGGAGGCACCAAGGGCGCGGAGTTGAAGCTCCATATTGCCACGCTGCTGTGCTACGAAATCCCAAACTTTAGCGTAAAGCTCGTCTCTAGAATATTCGAAGCGGGTGTGACCATGCTTTTCGAGCTCTTTTTCGTAGACGACCCAAGTTTCAAAGCCGGCGTGGTCGGCGCCAGGGATATACCAAGTAGATTTACCCCTCAGCCTATAGTAACGAGTGAGGGAATCTTCTAGAGCTACCGTGAGGCCGTGACCGATATGAAGATTACCGTTGGCGTTGGGAGGTGGCATAACGATAGAGTAGGTAGAGCAAGATTTTTCTAGCCGGTCGTCTATTCCGTCGGCATCGGCGTCAACAGGATAGGTAGGGACGGATGGACTGAAGATGCCGCTGGCTTCCCAAGCAGCGTAAATATCTGATTCATAATCCCCCGGTTCGTAACTTTTGGCAAATTTCATAGTTTTATTTTAGCACAAATTGAAGAGGAGGGAAAGAGTGGCTCGAAGAAACTCTTTTGTGGTTACTTACTATATTATTTTAATAAAATGTGGTATAATAATGGGGTAGGTTTGTTTTTTGGTTTGTTAAAACCGGACCGTGAGAGAATGGAGGCAAACATGATTGAGTACTACTCGACGGTCAAAGAAGACGGCATAGGAAAGGCCATGGCAACAGCGCGGGAGCTGGAGGAACGTGGATATGAAGTACTCGATATCCACGAAGGGATGATACCGCGGGGCGAAAATGCGGATGGGAAAGTTTACTACGTTCCCGGGTATCAGATCGTGGCCGAGAGTGGCTCATCGCCACATTATAGGGGTTACCTGTACAATAAGATGAGGTCTGAGCAATCAAATGGTGGTGCCGTTTCGGGGTTGGATGCGTCTTGGCTCTGGTAGCTCCTAAACAAACTCTGTACTTTAGGCTAAGGCCCGTCACTTGTTGGCGGGTCTGCTTAATTGTGGGGGTTGATTATTCTAATTTTAGCTTTTCTTGGATGGCTTTGAATTCATCCTCAGTCATCTCGAGCTCGCGGCCGTGGAACCAAGTTTCGTCGTAGGGTTCAAGATGGACATGAGCGTGAGGGACGTCAGTGCCGACAACCTTCCAGAGAGTACGAACGCCTAATTGTTTTTCGAGATGTTTAGATAGTTTTTTGACGGTTTGCATTAGAGCATTATAATCTTCGTCCTCGAGGTCGTAAATTTTGTCGACCTCTTTCTTGGGTATCACTAAGATATGGCCCTTAGTTTCGGGGTGGATATCGAGGAAGGCGAGGGTTTTATCGTCTTCGTAGATTTTGTAAGCTGGGACGTCTCCGTTGATAATTTGAGTAAAAATGCTAGGCATGGTGTTTTCTCCTAATGATTAAATAATAAATAACAGCAAAAATGAGGGCAAAAATGAGGGCGCCGACAACGTCGGAAACCCAGTGCATATCGGCAAAAACGCGACCGACGCAAGTAATAATAATGAGGGTAAGCATAATAGCATAAAAGATGGTGAGGATAAAATCGGATTTGATATATCTGGGGAGGATGAGGGCGGCGAGAGCAAAAATGGTGGCAACGACCATGACGTGAGTAGAAGGGAAGGAAGGCTCACCGGAGCCGTTAGGGCGGGTATTCAAAATGAGGAACTTATCAAAGATAAAGTAAGTGGCGGCCATAAGAGCAAGGGGGAGTGGCATCCAGAGGAGCTCTTTATCTACCTTTTTAAGAGACTTGCGTTTAATCCATTGGCAGAAACCAAGAATGACAAAAACGGCGAGGACGGCAAAGGAGGTAATGAGGATAATGTTGGTGATTAAGTTCCAGTCCATAGTTTTATTATAACATATTCGTTTTTGATTTGGGGTGGAATTTGGTATAATAGAGAGCAGTAAGTTTGTGTGGGTGAAGTTAGGTACCTTACGAAAGGGGTGTAATTATGGCATGCGATTTTAAGCTGGAGCACGGAAATGGCGAGTGGGTTTTAGGGGGTCTGTGGTCGAATCGTTGGCGTGATGGTTGGCTGAGAATCTACGATAGAGAATGGCCGCTGTTGGGGAAACGTAATTACGAGGCAATCCTGATGAATCAAAAGTGCTGGCGGCAAAAGGTTGAGCACAAGAGAAATGAAGTGCAAGGCCTGCTCGATGCACTGGGCAGAATCCGGAAGGTAGAGGTAGATAACCCTGGAATAATGCAGGATATAGCGGAAATTCTGGCTTATGCCGGCGAAGAACCTATGGGAGGTTTTAGACAGTTATGGAAGGCTATAGAGGAAGAAAAACCTAATTTGGGCACGAAAGTACCGCACGCTTCAACCAAAACTATTTTTAAGGGGTGGTCTGGTCCGACTGGGCTTAGTCTTAGGGAATGGCTGAACCTTTGTATCGATGAGCTGTCTGAGCTGGATTACATAATAGGAAAGCTGGAGTCGTTGGGCGAGAAGTTTTTCGACACATACCTGTCTGAAGAACCGCCACTATTGCCGTTTCTCCGCGGCAAACAAATGTTTGAGAAAGGGGCTGCGGTAAGGGCATGGCTAGACGAAGATCCTGACGGTATTCAGCAACTAAAATCTAACCAGTACTATCCGTATCTAACCAAGGTGATAGAATGGCGTGACGATGAAAATGTGATATTAGAGTCTCGCTATACTGCGGATTGGATAGACATCTATAGCTCTCGGATTATGCTCGAGACAGAGTATGAGTACTATCTGGATCACGCCGCTTACCGCAATTTCTTAATTGAGAAAATGTGTAACTATGGCGTCTTTCGTGAGAGGTTGAAGGATGTTGACCGTATAGACACCGAAAAAAAATACTAGCACGTTAGCTAGTCTTGAACGACTGGCAACAATCAGCCTCCGGCGTTTGCCGGGGGCTTTTTATTGGTATGCCCGGTAGGATTAGACTTTTTACTTCGTAAAAAGTCTTCCGTTCCTCGTGGCTCGAAAGAAAATAAGCAAGCTTATTTTCTTTGCTCGCTCACTCGTCCGGTTGAACCTACGGTCCAAATCTGCTGAATATACCAAATAAAATAAAGACCCAAAGGGTCTTAATTTTATTTGGTATGCCCGGTAGGATTTGAACCTGCGACCTTTTGCTCCGCAAGCAAACGCTCTATCCAGCTGAGCTACGGGCACAAGTGTGGATGTGTTGATAATTATAAAATTGTCTCGACATCCACCTAGAAATTAAATGAGCATCACCGTGCTGGTGACGGTACTATTATAACATATTTTGGAAAAAATGTATTGATTTTGGAAACGGGGTGGAGTACTATAATATTTTGAAAAAAATATTGGGGGGTGACGAGCCGGGGGTCAGTGGAGGCGGCGGGGCTGGGGGTTATGGCTCAATCACCCAAGGGTCGGTGGAGGTGCCGGTGCCGGAGGTGATGGTGGTGGAGTTTGCAAGAGAGATGGTAGGGCGAATACCAGTAGATTCTGTAATTTGTGGACTAATAGAGTTGCCATTGCTACTCGACACGCCACATACAAGAATTCCTCCACCGTTTCCACGATAATTTGGTGAAAGTAACCAAAAAGTAGCTGCCCTCAAATATGAATACCTTGAATAGTTGGAAGAGCTAGTAACTATAGTGCCATAGCTAGATTGACCGGTCTGATATCCGTGCCCCACTAGAGCTGCTTCGTCTGCCGTCAATAATGATAATGGGTATTCCAAGTATCCATTGCTTGTAGCAAGTAAATCATAACCTGTCTTATTTTTACAGCTTAGAGACATCTTACCGCCAGATATTTCATTGCGCAGTGCGACGTTAAAAGTAATCATTTCTCCTGATGGTCCATATGGGGTAATAGTGGCACTATCGTAGTGAAAGCTCCTATCATTGCACCAACCAGCGCTGGTTTCTAATTTACTATTGATATTGTAGTTAAATAAGTTGCTGCTGTTGACGTACCAGTTTTCCACTGCAGTACGTGCATTAGAAGCGGTTATAGTGTTGCTACTATTGTTGTTTGAGAAAACCTCACTAACACCAATTGGCGAAGTATAATTAGTGTTATTATAAGCGTAATCACTATTGTAGCTATAGCCCACATAAACTACAAAACCTTTAGTACCATAAAGATCTGCATCATAATTCAGCGTGCCACGGTTAAAATACGTTTTTCCTGCCATAGCATTGCTACCGGTATTCGCACAGGTAGAACTATCCCACACCCCATTATAAATCATCTTCGTCCCACCAGTAGCAGTAGTTCGGACAATACGCCAGCAGGTATCAGCTTTGTTTGAGTTAGGATCGTGGAGTCTAACGTAATTGTGATAATAGGCAGAGTCACCTGTTGATGGGATACCACCATATTGATCACTTGTGGTGTAAGTACTATCAAGAGCTCCTCTAAAATAGTAGATATCTTCCGTGTTTAATGTCTCGTCTGGGTTATCATTAGCAGCACCGTAGTAAGAGGCATCGTATTTATAAACACCCGAGTTACTAGTATCAGTAGCAGGATCACCAGTAATGGGACTAGTAATGACGGCTTGCATATCAGCTAGGGTTTGAGTACGTTCAGTGGTAGTAGTAATGCCATTAGTAGTAGTGGTAGTGGTTTTAACTTGGCAAGTAACTAAATCGTGGAGGTTAGTCTTACCAGCACAAGTACTAGTATTCCAAATGGCATAGAGAGTTAAATCATTGGCAACAGCATTAGTTTGATCTAAGGTATAAGTAGAGTTACCATAATAAGTAGTACCAGTACAAGCACCATCTACGGTTGTAGCTACAGTACACCAACCATTAAAGAAGTAGTTCTTTCTAACTGGGGCATTAGGAGCTATAGTAACTGTTTCGCCTAAGGAGCCAGTATCACTAGCGGTATGGTTAGGAGGCATATTGGCAGTATTAGCTCCATCGTCTGCTATGTCAGCAGTATCATTAGCATAGTAGGTAATAGTATAGGGTGTAGGATTACCTACTGCCGCAAAAGTAAAGTTAGTAGTATAGGCTCCTTGGGTAATAGTATAATCTAATCTAGCTCCTATAGCTACCGTATAGTTAGTAGGAATTAAGTTGCTAGTACCATCTTCTACTTCACTAGTTGTACTAGTAATATCTAGAGTTTGTCCAGTTAGTGGTGCTGGGAGATAGTATTGGTTAGTTGTATTATCTACACAAGAACTAACACTACTACCAGTACAATATTTACTAGGTAGATAGCCCCATTTGTTGTTATAGTTAGTAGTACTAGTAGAGTCTGTAGCAGCAAAAGTAGCAGCATTAATGCCTACTACACCAGTAGGAGGAGTAAAGGTATCTATGGTATGAGTTACATTAGGATTAACGCTAGTATCCGTAAAAGAAAGGTCTGTAGCTGTAGCCGTTAATGTATATCCACTGGCATGATTAGTAGTTACACCAATCGTAGTAGCATTACTACTGACAAACTTACCATCCTTAGTAGGTGGGACATTCATCACAATAGGGCCAGTAGAAGAAACTGAGACTGTAATGGAACTGGCTGTAGCGTACGTATTAGGACTCGCTAGTATTGGTAAAGCTAGTAACATAATAAGCAGAGTGAAAGTGCCAGTAGAAGTTATACATTTGCCCTCCTTAGTCTGGATGCTGTCTCTGACATCCCGACCGGGCCGCCTACTGACACTTTCACTAGGCTTATTGGCTCTATTTGAGCGATTTAATATTCTTGCGAGTTTGCTTACGAGAGACATTGTGACCTCCGATTAGTTATTGTTGAACCTCTGGAACTAATTAAAAATGGCACCATGAGGTGCTACAGTCAAACGAATCTACCAGCTATGCTGCCGATAAAGCGTTGACTACCTCGTGGTGCCATTTTTCGCTTCATCGAACAGCTGGGAATAAATTTAGCAGCTATTGATAGGTTCATTTAACTGTAGCAATTCTATTATTGCACAAAAATTTGCCAAATTCAAGACTGAATTTTGATGGGAAATTATTTTTGTTTTTTGGAATGGTGGCGAGATTTAAGGGTTTTAAGTAGACGGCCGTGAGCGCGGAAGCCGTATTTGCCGTTAATAGGGTCTTTGAAGAGGAAAGTTTTGAGTGGCTCGAGGGTGAGAGTCATGTAACAGCCAAAGAAGATAAAGAGGCCAATGCAAGATAGGTATTGAGCGAAGTAAGGAATATTGGGAGCAACTAAAATGCCGTAGAACGAAAGTTGGCTCAAAATGATAGCGATATAGAAAAGAGTGATGTCTAGAGGAAGAATAGATTTCTTGGTAAAGTGACGATAAGAGTAGAAAATGACTGGGATAGTGATAATGATAACCAGGAGGCTAACGAGCTTGGCAAGAAAATAGTTGGGGTCGGCGCCGTAGAAGAAGCCGTCGTAGAGGCTCCAGAGAAAAGTAGCGGTGAGAGCGAGCTTAATGTGTTCCCAGGTAGATTCGTTGACGGCGGTAAAGAGGCCGATAATGCGATTTTGATGGGTCCAATCGTAAAGGAAATGAGTGAGGGTACCGATAATAGATATGATGGCGACGCCGAACCAGAAACTAAATACGTAATCCATAGAATTATTATAGCATAGTTGTTATGGTTTTGATTAGAGAGGTTTGTGATATAATAAGAGTGGAAGCGTGGCCGAGTGGTTGAAGGCGCACGACTCGAAATCGTGTGGGCGGGTTGACCGTCTCGGGAGTTCGAATCTCCCCGCTTCCGCCATTTTTTATTGCGACAGGATAGATATAGGCAAAAGTGGTGCTGCCTGATATAATAGGGGCAGATAAACGGAAGGTCCAAAATGACAGACGAGAAACGGATCGAGATATATAAGGGGCTGACGGGGGAAGTGGTGTTTGATGTAGATACGGACGAAGATACAATTTGGGCGACAAGAACGCAGATATCGCAATTGTTTGGAGTTACCCCGCAGAATATCACGATGCATATGCGGAATGTGTTTGAATCGGGAGAGCTAAAAGAAGAACGAACTAGTAAGGAATCCTTACTAGTTCAAAATGAGGGCGGCCGCCAAACTCGGCGTAAGGTGAAATTATACAATTTGGACGCGATTATTTCTGTAGGATATCGAGTAAATTCAAAAAAGGCGACGGACTTCCGGATTTGGGCGACGAGCGTATTAAAGCACTACGTAACAGATGGAATAGCAGTAAATCAACGACGATTAAAAACTCTGCAGGACAAAAAAGATGCAAAACGACTAAGGGAAGTAGAAAAAATGATGGGGCTAGTGAGACGACTGACGACCACTAAGCTACTGGATGCAGGGGAGGCAAATGGGGTGCTAGAAGTAATTTCACGCTACGCAGGAAGCTTTAAAACACTGAAAGAATATGACGAAGGATATATTGATTTGTCTTTTATTGGAGGCAAACGAAAACAAAAGGAGCTGACAGTGGCGGCCTGTGTGACAGCGGTAGAAGAGCTAAAACGAAGCGTACAAGGTGGGGAATTATTTGGTAAATTGCGCAATAACAGTTTTGAGGGAAGCCTGGCAGCGATTTTTCAAAGTTTTGACGAAAAAGAACTGTACCCAAGCGTACCAGAGAAGGCAGCGAATTTATTATATTTTATTATTAAAGATCATCCGTTTTATGATGGAAATAAAAGAATTGGAGCGCTACTGTTTGTGTTGTTTTTGACACTAAATAATTGTAATTTGACTGAGAACGGGGAAACTAAAATTAGCGATAGGGCACTGACAGCAATTGCGCTATTAATTGCAGAAAGTAAACCAAAAGAAAAGGATTTGATCGTGAGTTTAGTGAGAAAGCTATTAGAATAAGTTTGGTGATTTTAAGGGAAGGTGATATAATCAAAATATGAGCAAACGGGAAAAAACTAACCAAGTAAAAAACAAAAACGGTGGGTTGAAATCCGGGTCGCAAAAATTAAAGGCGAAAGTGCTAAAATCTTATTACGGCAATCCGATGAAGGATATGAAACTAGTGGCGATTACTGGTACGACAGGAAAGGTAACAGTGGCACATTATGTACATGAGATTCTGAAGAATGCCGGAGAACAGGTAGCAGTACTAGCTAGTGACCAACCGTTTAAGATGGGGATGTTACATAAGTTTTTATCGGACGCTTGGAAGGCGGGGGCAAATTACGTAGTAGTAACAGTGCCGGCGGAGGGGCTTAAGAATAATGTATTTTACGGGCTGCCAGTAACGGTGGCAGCAATAACGAATTTTATAACTGCAAAACTACACGATATGGAGCCAGAGGAATATCTGGAAAACGAAAAAACTTTGTTTGATATGAAGCCGGAAATAGTAGTACTTAATCACGATGATTTGAATTATGATACTTTTGCAGAATTTAAGGGAAAGAAAAAGACGCTCACCTATGGTCAGAGTAGTGCAGATATAAAGGTGCTAAATTCTAAATTATATAACAAAGGGACTGAGGCAACAATATCGATAGATTCAGAGATTATCACGGTGGCAACGTTTATGCCGGGAGAAACAGCGGTGTCTTATATGGCTTGTGCCACAGCAATAGCACACGGACTAGAAATGACCAACGAGCAGATTATTGAGGGGATCGCAGAATATGAACCAGAAAAATAAATAGAGCTATTTGTAACTAAAATCAGAGCCTGGACGGCTCTGATTTTAGTAGGTATATCCATCTTAAGAAGCGTAAGATTTACTGAGATTTTCGATAGCTTGGTAGATTTCTTCTATTACGTCCATCACGGGACGAGTGTCGGTAGGAGCGGAAATATTGGCGCTCTTAGGATAGGTAAATTTGAGGTCAGAAGAAAGTTGGTAAGACTCATTTTGCTGATTGAGTTTGAGCTCGGTAAGGTGATGGTTGAGGAAGCCGTCAAATTTGGCGGAGATTTTAGGAAGAAAATTAATGACAGACTGGATATCGGAAGCAGTGAAGTTGGGATTGGTTGTATCTGAGATAGTAGTGTTGGTACAAGTGGCGAGATCGCTAGACAATTTAGTATGTGGGAGGCCGTTTAGATAGCCGGCTAGATTAGTAGCATCAAAGCTGATGTCATAGAAGGAATCGGCAGCGGAGGTCATAATGAGGAAGGGATTTTGGTTGTAAAGGTCGGAAAGCTCGCTAGAATAATTAGATATTTGGTTTAGAGTATTGATAGTACAATGGTAGGCACTGGTGACGCTTTGGCGGGTATAAACTGGAATATCGCCGAGTAAATTACTACTCATAACGTCGTCTAGGGAAATTTCGATCCATTGGCCGTCGATAGAGGCGATAATGTTGCTGATTTGGTCGAGAATTTCGGTGGCGACATTGTTGATGGAAGTTGCTATTTCTGGGGTGATGTTGGTTTGGTAAAAACTGTAGCAGTTAGAATATTCCTCGGAAGTAGTAGTGGTAGTATAACAATCTTGAACCAGGGCAGTGCGGTAGTTAGATCCAAGTTGATAAGTGAGGGCTTCGTAAGCGGAATCATAGATGGCGCTCTCATAAAAATCTTTGAGCCCAGTGGCTTCGAGATAAAGGACGCCATCGTTTAGCATAACTTCGCCAATTCCTACTGAAGCAGTCTGAGTATTGTTGGCGAAATCAACGCTGATAGTAGCGGTGGCAGAGTTATTCATGCCGGCGGATTCCTCGTTAAAATTGAGACTAACAGATTCAATACCGATTTTTTCACTACCGGGTATAGCAATATTGATGGAACCATTAATATCAACTTGGTCAGCAGTAAAGAGATTATTGAGTGCGCTAAGAGCAATGTTGTTGGGTTGGTTTTTGATAATGGCAAAGGCGGTAAAAATGCCACCACCAACGAGAAGAACGGCAAAAATGGAAACTAGAGCAATAATAAGACCTTTCTTTCGTTTTTTCTTACCTGCTTCAAGGATAATGTCACCAGAATCTGGGTTAGTTTTTGGCAAATCAACAGGGTTGATAGTAGTAGCGTTGACAGGGCTATTGACGGAGTTGCCATTAGATCTGTCGGCAGAACCATCGACAGGCTCGATAGTGCCTGGTGTAGTAGTTGGTGGTGTAGGGGTTGGCTGGCCTACAGAGTTTGGTTGATTATCCATAAAATGCTCCCGCTTATATTACTTAAGCTTATTATAACATATTATTTTGACGATCTGAGTAATTCTTTGACGACTTTGATATCTTCAAAATCGTGGGGGCCGTCGGCGCGAAGGATGGTTTTTTCGTGACCTTTGCCGAGGATAAGAACAAGGTCACCCTTTTTAGCTTTATCAAGGGCGAGTTTGATGGCTTTTTTACGGTCTAGTTCTTTGAAGAGGTCTTTATTTAGGATTTTGCCGTGTTTTTCGGCGCCATCTATAAAGCCTTGTGCGATTTTTTCGGGATCTTCGTCACGAGAATCATCTTCAGTAATAATGACGATATCAGAATGCTGTGCGAGGATAGCACCGCGAATGGGGCGGGTGGAAGGGTCGCGACGGCCGGCACCACCGTGGACGGATATGATTTTGCCTTTGTGACTTTTGACAGAATCGAAAACTTTTTCAAGAGCGTCGGGGGCATGAGCATAATCAACTATAATGGTGAAAGGCTGGCCTACATCGACAATATTCATGTGACCTTCGACACTGTCTAAGGATTTGATGCCTTGTTCGATTTGCTTATTGGTGAGACCGAGCTTTTGACCGACTAAGCAAGCGGCGAGGGAATTGTAAACATTGAATTCGCCAGGGATTTTGGTCTCGATATTTATATCACCAGATGAATATTTGACGCCAGTGGCAGAAAGTTTTATCTGTTTTGCTTGATGGTCGCCATGTTTAATGCCATAAGTGGTAAACTCACGGGCTAGATTTTTGTAATATTTGATGGATGGGTCGTCGGCATTCAGAATACTGAATTTGGCTTTCTTGAAAAGCTTACCTTTGGCGGCGCGATAGCGGGCAAGGGTCTTGTGATAGTCGAGATGCTCGTGAGTGAGATTGGTAAAGACAGCAATTTCGACAGGAATGCCGAGAGTGCGAAATTCAGCAAGAGCGTGAGAGGTGATCTCAAGAACGAGAAATTTTGCGCCCTGGTTTTTGATTTCTTGGATACGCTGATTAAGAGTGAAGGCGTCCACGGTAGTCATATGACCAAGTTCAGGCTTTAACTTATCTGTGCCCCAGGCAACGGTAGTCATAAGACCAGTTTTGTAGCCGGCTTGATTTAACATATGCCAAATCATAAAACAAGTGGTAGTTTTACCATTGGTGCCAGTAACTCCGATAACGCGGAGATTTTTGGCGGGGTGATGATATTTGATGCCGGCAGCAACGGATTGAGCGTAATGATAAGGAAGAACTAGATCGTCATAAAATGGGAGTTTTTCTAGGAATTTTTTGAGTTGTGTTTTCATATAGTTATTATAGCAGATTTCAGACGAAATGAGCTGATTAGCGGTAGTGTTTGAGAGAGTCAATTGGATTCTTGGCGGCAGCTTTGATGGCGGGGTAGATACCAAAAATAATGCCGACTGCTAGAGTAGTAAGTAAGGTAATTAAGAGAATTTCCCAGCTAATATAGGGACTAAATGGCGTAATGGTAGAAATGAGAAAGGCGAAGGCGTATCCTAACACTAGTCCAAAAATACCGCCGAGGATAGACAAGATAAGTGCCTCAAAGAGGAACTGCATCAAGATGTTGCGACTAGAGGCACCGACGGCCTTGCGGACGCCGATTTCGTGATTACGCTCAGAGACAGAAACGAGCATAATATTCATAACTCCTATACCGCCAACAACTAATGAAATCGCCGCTACCAATGTCAACATGCCGGACACAATTGTAAAGAGGGAACTAGCAGGATGGGAAATTTCGTCACCGTAGGCGACGGTGAAATTTTGGTCGCCAAGTTTTTGATTGGCGAGAGCTTTTTCGATATTTTCAGAGATTTGAGGGAGAAGGTCGGTACTAGCGGCCTTGATATTGATTTGCTGAATTTGGGTAGAACCGGTGATTTTATCAAGAGAATCGGCACTCATAATAAGGGCGTTATCAAAGTCGATATTGTCAAAATTGATAGACTTGTTGATTTCATCCAAAACACCGACAACCATAAATTTTTCGCCCATAATAGTAACCATCTGGCCAACAGTACTATTAATAGTATTAAAAAGGGCGAGAGAAAGGGTGTGACCGAGCACGACGGAATGAGCTTCGTTGGCTTTGGTGAGGAAGGCGCCGTGGCGCAAAGTGAGAGGTTCAATTTTGATAAAGTCTACGTTGGTACCGAGAATAGGAACGGAAGAGAAAGTGTTTTTGTCGGAAGCGACAGTATTGGTAGAAATGGCAATAGGAGCGACAGCAGTAACACCTTCAACATCGGCAATGGCTTTGATATCATTGAGAGCTAGACTGGACTTTTGAAAAGAATTGGCAGTAGTGAGTTCTTCGACAATATTAGTCACAGTATCCTTGGTGGCAGTAGGGCGAACCACGATAAGATCGGAACCAATTTCAGCAACCTCGTTTTTAATTAGATTAGAAATGCTGCCCATAAGAGAGAGAATAAGGATAATACTAGCGACACCAATAGCGATACCAAGACAAGTAAGGAAAGACCGGGTGCGATTTTCCTTAATCGCCGTGCGAGCAAGTTTATAATGAGTTCTGATTAGTAAAGCCATTTATTTTTTCCTCCGGTGTTTAGATTTTTTCTTGGAGTGTTTGGTATCTTTGGTCTGGTCAGACTGATCTGAATTTTTGATTGGTTCGGAGGTAGATTCTTGAGACTCTTTAGATTCTTTAACTGAATCTGAAGTAGGAAGTTCAATACTGGCGGCAATGGCGGCTTTGCGCTCTTTACGGCGTTTAATTTTGACACTGATAGGTTGCGGAAGGTTAGCGTCGGCTACTGTCTTAACATCGGTATCAATCTGGCCGTCTAGCATATTGATGACACGAGTAGCATAAACAGTGAGGGAAGGATTGTGAGTGACCATAATGATAGTGTTGCCCTCTTCATGAATAGCCTTTAATTCTTCCATGACGATATGGGAACTACGAGAATCTAGATTACCGGTAGGTTCGTCAGCTAAAATAATCTCGGGACTACCAACAATAGCACGAGCAATAGCCACGCGCTGTTGTTGACCGCCGGAAAGTTGGTAAGGATAATAATACTCTCTTTCTTGAAGATGGAAACGCTTGAGAGCACTAGAGGCTTGTTTGAGCCGAGAAGTCTTGGTGTAACCAGTATAGACTAGAGGCAAAGCGACGTTCTCAATAATGGGCAAATCCTCTATGAGGTTGAAATTTTGAAAAACAAAACCGATTTTCTTGGCACGGAGCTTGGCCTGGCGGCGAGCAGAAATACCGGCAACATTTTCACCGTTTAAGATATATTCACCTCTGGTAGCGCGGTCTAATAAACCGATAATATCAAGCAGAGTAGTCTTACCACAGCCAGAAGGACCCATGATCATGATGAATTCACCGCGCTTGATAGTAAGATCAAAATCTTTGAGAGCAAAAGTTTCAGTATCACCATAGCCATAACGCTTAGTTAAACCTTTTAATTCAATTAAGATATTTTCGCTCATTTTTACTCTTTGGTCTGTCTTTAATAAAGTAGCCGGGGTGGCTACGACTATTACTTAATTTGATTATAGCATACTGCGGGAAAATATGGGAAATGATTTTCATAAAAAATGGCGGAAAGGACAGGATTGGGATCCTAGATCCATTCCTTCAAAATACTAAAAACAGAGCAAGCTCTGTTTTTACTATTTTGGCGGAAAGGACAGGATTTGAACCTGCGAACGAGTTGCCCCGTTACACGCTTTCCAAGCGTGCGCCTTAAACCACTCGGCCACCTTTCCGTGTACAATTTTTATCATACCACAGATTACGCATAAAATAAAGTTAATTAGTTTTGGCATGCAACTCTTGGACTTTTCTTAAGAACAAGTCTAATAAAAGAACTTCAGCTTGAAAATTAAAACGGGAGTGAATCCCGTTTTAATTTTGGATTATTGATTATTGGCGATGCAACGGAGGGAACGCCCAAAATGGCGATAAATATTATATGCTGTATCTATATCAGACTGAGTTATACGTAATATTAACATGCGTTGAGAATTATTGCCATAGGTGGAAGACCAAAAATAACCTACTACATTCCAATCGTGCGTAGATGCGTCGTGAAAATTTCCGGACAGTGGAGTAGAGAGAGCGATACGAAAATTATTGGGGGTATCATATTCGGCATTGAGTGTCTGATATTCACTAGATGTCCCTCCGGTTGGCATTCGCCAATTAAATGGACAAATATCATGCCCTGCGTTACCCATTCCACTGCTACCATCGTAGCAATAGGTTCCGCCACTAGCGGCACAATAGTTATAATATACTCCTATTTTGCCGCTAGCTGTGCCATAACTAACAACATCTGTGTTATATTTATAGGTTGCGTTAATTTTGGCATTAGTCCAAGAGTTGAAATTACTCGTCACCCCCTTTGGCAACGTCCACGCAGCCTCTATATTAGTGTCCTGTGGCGTTAGCTCTATAGTATGATCATTGCTCCCTAATCTTAAATTATCAAGTAACCAACATCTCTCATCCTTTAACTTACCTACCCAATAGACTTCATTGTCTCTAGTATCTATTAGTTGAATGTGGCTTTGATCATCATAAAGTTCTACAGCACTACATATATCTGCTGACATATCCTGCATTTTATAATAACCATTAAGCATGGTTATGGTAGAACCAGGCTGTGCTGCTGCTTCTTCGAAGGCATCATAGAAAGAGACTGGTTTAGGGTTACCTACAGCAATAAAGTTAATAAGGTTCTGATATTCACCTGCAGCTAATGTATCATCAGCTCTAGCTCCTATTTTAAACTTAAGCCGATCACCAGTAGAAGCAGTAGTTTGATTAGATGATCTTAGAGTAGTAATATGTTCGGTATCACTATATAGTGGCAAACCAGAATAATTAGACCAAGTAGGGGATACTACCATTTGATCTGAATAACTATAACCCCATGTATTAGGATCAAAGTTAGATAGAGTAGATAGACTAGAGTTATAATCTAGACTAGTGAAGAAGGCATTACTACTAGCTGTATTAACTAGATTTCTATTATAACTACTATATGGACTATCACTACTGCCTACACTACTTTTTAATATATAGCCTGTGCTATTATTACTTAGAACTGTAATATCTATTACATTACTATCACTATAGTTTCCTGGTGCTAATTCATCTATGATGAGATCACCTGAGATGCTGAGGCTGATGGAGGGGCTTATTGTGAAGTTGATGCCGGCGTTAGTCTGGTATTCTAGTCCATAAACACTACTACTATATATAGCAGCTCCTAATATGCCTAGAGTTAATACTGATATGATTTTTGCCTTCATGTTTGCCTCCGCCTTTGATTTACCTTTATCTCTGGACGGGTCCTGCCGGACATTTCCTTCCCACGGCGTCCTCTCGGAGCTAAAGCTCCTGCGAGCTCCGTGGGAACCCTCCCATGTCCGTCACCCGTCCATATTAAACTTCATTTATCCCCCGGCGGTGCCATCTTAGCAAAAGGCGTATACAAAAATGGCACCGCGAGGGTGTCAATTATCAATTACTTGGTCGAATAGGCCCAGCAACTAATGCCTCGTGGTGCCATTATTATTGCTGGGAATTTATTCGGTAAATAAGACCCATTCGTTTAATAATTGATAATTGACTTATAATTTTATTGTAACACACTTTTTAAAAATATGTGGTAAATAAAGTTAGGAAAGGATGACGAGGTTTTCGATATGGGGCGTGTGGGGGAAGAAGTTGAAAGTGGTGATTTGTTCGATAGTGTATTTATCTAATAAAAGTTTAAGGTCGCGGGCTTGAGTGGCGGGATTGCAAGATAGATAAATGATTTTGGCGGGGTGGGCCTCTAATAATTTTTCTATCAATTTACGGTCGCAGCCGGCGCGAGGAGGGTCCAAAATGACGGTTTGGTCGGGTGCGATATATTCTAAAACTTCTTCTGATTTAGACAGAATGACAAAAATATCACCATTTCGGACACGTGTCCGGCCGGCCCGTCGACCCTCCGGGTCGTCCGCGTCCCAAGGGGCGGTCTGCCACGGGCGGCCGGCACTAATTCTCGCCTTGCCAGGCTCCGAAATATCCTCAATGGTGATATTCTTTGCCATTTCCTTAAAAGCGGATTTATCTACCTCAACTAAGGTGAGGTGCTTGTCTCTGGCGACGGATAGGCCGATGGTGCCAACGCCGGCGTAGAGGTCTAAGACCTGATCGGTAGTAATGTGCGGTTTGATTTCTGTAAGAGCAAGTTCGTAAACTGGAAGATTGATTTGGAAAAAGCCGTTGGGGGAGTAGGAGTACTCATGACCTAAGATAGTGTCAGTAAGAGGTAAAAATTTTGGATGGGGTTTATGATTCTCGTAGAGACCACCCCCCACCTCGCCTTTTTGATTACAACGGAGTAAGAGGGATTGATATTTGCGAGCCTCTTCGCCGCGAGCGTTAAGGTCGTCAATAATTTTAGTGGCACGCTGGAAAATTTCAGGACGCTCAATAGAAGATTGAGCAATAGGGATTTTACGATGAGAACCGCGCTGGTGAAAAGCAAGCTCTATTTGATTAGTTAGATGGTCCCAATAGAGAGCATACTCCATTTTATTGCGGTAACAATAATCACGGCCATCGGTAATGATTTTAGGGGTGTCAATGATAATGTTGTGTTCATGGAAAATTTCAACTACTAGAGATTGTTTTTGAGTTAGCTCATAATTATAATCCATAATTTGCCAAGGGGAAGTGGAAAGATAACAGTAATCTAAGGGCTGAACGCGATGAGGGGAAGGATTTTGAATTTCGGTAGCAATAGCTTCAGAATAATGAGATTTATGTTTAGTAATGTTGTATTTCACGATAGTTTCACCGGGTAAAGCATTCCAAAAAAAGACTTTACGACCATCTGCATCAGTACTAAGACCCATGCCACCCGGGATAAGTTTCTCTATAATCACCCTAGTATTATACCATAAAATATGTTATAATTTGCTTATTATGACAGCAGAAGAAGTGCTGCGAGAAAGCGAAGGTCTAGCACTAGAGAACAATCAGATAGTATCCCATGTGACGGGAAAAAATATTGACGTTAAAAAAATAAAAAAGGCTAAATCTCTGGGGGCGATGGGATTTATAACGTTGATGTTGGTAGTTTTTGCCGTGTTATTTAGCTCGGGAAATTTAATACCTTCGGCACTTTCGGAAAGGCTAATCGAAGAGACTGATGTACAGTATGCGGATGCGGTAGGGAGTAAACAAGTAGTGTTTCAGCAGGCGATGCGAGAGGGAAATTTACCAGAAAATACCGTGGCAATTTTAAAAGAAAAAGGGGTGGAGGTAGGATATATAGAGAGTGGAGAATTTATAGAAGCTAATGAACATGAGGGGGGGTTAGTACTGAAAATGAAAGATAAAATTATTACAACGGATGATTTTATCAGAGAGGTGTCAACTGATGTAGATCTCTATAATGCATTAAATGAGGCAACTTATTCACGAGCGGCGTATTATTTTGATGATGCCGCAAAAGAGGTGTTCCGAGAAATAGGGACGACGCGGAATAATTATACGAGTGAAACAGATTTTAATGAAGTAATGGACCAGTTAATGGGGAATGGGAGTCAGGTGAATGTAAATAATGTAGAAGCGATTACAGGTGAGGGTGAGGATGGGAAGGCTTATGCCGAATACCAAAGTACAGGTACGGTAGCTAAATCTAGTGGAGGAGCGACGGAGTTTATTAGAGATGTAGGGGCACAAAATGTGGCTGGTAGCGCCACGGAAGCCACTTTAAATTCGGCCGATGCTCTAAAAGTAGCAGACACTATTTCAGAAGAACAACGGTCTGAACTATTCTTCTTAGGGATAATGGAAAATATTAGCAAAATGAAAGAGGGTGAGGGAAGTGAAGCCAAAGTAAACGAGGCGATGAATTATTTATATGAAACACGAGAAAATGAGGTGGTAGATGTAAAAACTGGGGAAATAATAAAAGTTAAAGGGACAGCTTTTGATTCGCCAAGTTTATACGCAATACTAGCGGGAACAAAGGTAAATAGTGCGGCGGTAGAAAACTATTCTTCGGACCGAATTTTAAAAACAGTAGAAAATATACTTGGTACTAATAACGGAAATGAGGCAATTAAGGGCACAGTAGCATCAACTAATTCGGGATTGAAGGGTTCGGTGGGGAGGTTTTTGACAACAAGTGGGGAAGGAGCATCAATAGAAACTTTAAATGCAGTAACTAAAACTGTAGATAATTCGCTAGTAAATAATTCCTTTAAGACAATTGGGGGAGTAGATGCAGGAGAATTTCTAGTAAAAGGCGCGGTAAACACAGGAAAAAGATTAGCAATGGCAAGTGGAGGAACAGCGGGTGATGCGGCAGCAATAACCGAATATGCCCGAATGACATCTACGGTACTAGCGATGGATGCAGCGGCAGATAGGTTAAACCGAAGTCCGTTTGATGTGACCTCAAAAAACACCTTTCTTGGGTCAATCATGTATAAATTAGCGGTAGCGAGTACTGGGGTGTCTAAAACATTGTTCTCCGGAGTAAAGACGTTTTCTAGCACGGTTAATAATGCAATAGTATCTTTGATACCAAATAGTTATGCAGATGAAGCTAATGGATACTTAACGGAATTCGGGGCATGCGAAACTTATAGTACGATTGGAGTGGTAGGGTCACCTCAGTGCGCAGAGATAGCAACTTTTGACACCTCTACCCTAAATGACCCTTTTAATAACTCAGAGTTTATTGAATTTATAAATAATAATACAACCTTGAGTGCTTCTGGAAAAAGAACGATAAATAATGGTTCTACGCTGGCAAATTTTATTCTTTATAATAATAAACGGAAAACACCACTAGGGGTGGTGGATGGAGGGATACTAGATTCACTGGGATCCGGTTCGTCATCAGTACCGTTTGTGGCGGATATAGTGGGAATGATACAAGGTTTTTTGGGGGCATCGGAAAGTGATAAGAGAATTGCGTCGGGAGCGGAATATGTAAATTCATCAAGTAATAGTAGTTGGCAAACTTATAAGTATGCGCAGAGATATGTGTCGCTAGCGAGAGCAACCGAATCGTTGCGGCGATACGCTGGCGGGTCTAGTGCTTATAATAATATTTATGGGTTTGAAGGTGAGCAGAACCCGGTGATTGCATTCTTAGACGAATATTATGCTATTCTATATCCTCAACACTAGTTAAAATGACCTGGTGGTTTTTGAAATTTTCGACTAGACATCTACGACGAGAATCGTCTAGTTCGGAAAAGACATCATCTAGAAGAATAAGGGGTTTTTGATGTAAGATTTCTTCGATTAGTTTAGCTTCAATAAATTTGAGAGCGAGGATAATAGAGCGAGTTTCGCCACGCGAGGCGGAGCCGTCCGCGGGGTTGGTATTGAATTCAAAAAGGTAATCGTCACGATGAATACCAAAGGTAGTATGACCGAGATAAGAATCTTTTTGATAATTCTGTTCCAACTGGTTAAGATAGGTCTGCTCGGTAAGATTTTTAACTTCACTATGGTAAATGATTTGAATAGTATCGGTATTGTTAGCAATAGAATGGTAGGTATTTTCAAGTAGGGAATTAATTTTAGTAATATACTGCTCACGAGTGGAAGTAATATAGGTACCAAGACGAGCGAGGATAATATTCCAGGAAAAGAGAGATTCTTTAATAAGGCGATCGGATTTTAAAATTTCATTACGCTGCCTTAATGCTTTTTTATATTTAGTGAGGCTCGTAGAATAAGTTTCGTCTAGCTGACTAAAGATGAGGTCAAAATAATCGCGGCGGCGGCCGGGAGCGTGACTAATTAAATTAAGGTCGGAGGGTAAAAAAAGAATAATGGGGTATTTATTTTTACTCGGTAGGCGTTTAGATTTTTTATCCAGAGTAATAAAAGTTTTAACTTTGCCGTCGTAAGTGGCAGCGATAGTTTCACCGTTAGAATAACTGAGTTCGATACGGTAAAAATCGGTGCCACGCTTAATAATTTCGGGGTCGGTAGCACGGAAGCTTTTGCCGCGAGTAAGGATGTAGATAGCTTCAAGGACAGAAGTTTTACCACAGCCGTTTTTACCCAAAATAAGGGAGGTTTCATCCTGGCACTCTAGAGAGTAATGGGAATGGTTACGAAAATTAGTGAGTTTGATGGATTTGATAATCATTAGGAATTAAGTGGCATTATAATATGAGTATATTTATTACTCTTTTTATTTTTAAGTAAGATAGGAGCGATACGGTCGGAAAAATTAAATTCAACTTCAGGCTCTTCAAGGGCATTAAGAGCATCTAAAAGGAAACGAGAATTAAGATTGATTTTACCGTCTTTAGTAACTGGAGTTTTAATCATAGAATCGTTCTCACCAAATTCATTAGCAATGGATTTGACGGAAAAAATATCGGGGGTTTTAGTTTCACAAACAATAGAACCACCAACCGAACGAGCAAAGAGAGCGGCGAGTTTAGTGACACGAACTAATTCTTCGCGGTTTAAAGTGGCGTGAATATTACAATCTTTAGGGATAAGTTTTTGGTAATCAGGAAAACTAGCGTCTATTAGTTTAGAAATAATCTCTACTTCACCCAGACGGAAACGAACAAGATCTTCGTTGAAAGTTATTTCTATTTCTTCCACATCGTCAGTAATAGAACGGAGGACCTCTTGAAGGGAATTAGCGGGTACGATAGCCTTAACCTCACTTTTAACTTTATCTATGAGCTGTTTTTCGGCGAGGCGATAACCGTCGGTGGCGGCGATAGCTAGGCGATCACCATCAGTATTGAAATAAACACCAGTAAGGGCGGGACGGGTGAGATCGTTACTACTAGCGATAATAACTTGGCTAATACTAGTCTTAAATTCATCAACGCCAATTTTGTAAGTGACGGCAGATTTTTCATTAATTTCAGGGAGTTCAGGAAAATCATCAGCGATAGCACCATTGATAGTGGAAGAATATTGACCAGCAGTAATAGTGACTTTGGTATCTTTGTTAGAGATTTCAATAGTTTCGTCTTTAGGAAGATTAGAAACAAATTCGGCAAGGAGCTTAGCGGGGACAGTAATAACACCGTTTTCAGAATTAGAAACAGGAAGGAAGTCCACTACTGCCATATCTAGATTAGTGGTAATAAGAGAAACTTTTTTATCATTTACTCGAATAAGAACATTATTTAAGATAGGTAGGGTGACTTTGCCAATAGCAATACGACTGACGTTATTTAATGCGCGACTAAGTTTGGCTTGAGTAACTTTGATTTTCATTTTAAGTCCTTTCTAATATATTAATATTGTAGAAGTAATAGTAGGTACGGTGGAATAGTGGAAAAGTAAGGTAATTTATAGAGGTGGGTGGGTGGTGAGAAAGTGGGTGGGAAAATTGGGAAAAGTAGGTGGGAAAGTGAGGATTTACACAAGTTTTTATGTAGGGCTGATAAAATACACAATTTTTTGTGCTAGATATGCACAGTGTTTTACGCAGAGTTTTACACGAAGTTTTACACATACTAACCATAGAGTTTTTCCTTGATTTCTTCAATTTGGTCACGGAGGGTAAAATTGAGTTTGAGATCGTCTTCGATTTTTTTAATGCCATGCATGACTGTAGTATGGTCTTTGACGCCGACTTCGGCGGCGATTTTATTGGTGCTGAGATTGAGTTCTTTAGAAAGAATAAACATAGCGACTTGACGAGCGTTTTTAATATTGGCAACACGGGATTTACTGCAGAGTTCTTTGGGGGTGAGATCGTAATATTTGGCGACTTTTTCGACAATTTGTTTAGAAGAAACTGGGCGGAGTTTAGAAGATTTATTGACAGATACGGAGCCGTTTTCGATTAATTCTAGAGGAGTGAGGCCGCGAACTTCAGACATTAAGAGGATGGTAGAAAATTCACCTTCTAGATCACGAATATTAGTGTTGACGTTTTCGGCGATGTATTCGATGGCTTCGGGTTCGATTTCGGCACCCATAAGCTCGGCTTTGGCACGGAGGATGGCGCATTTATCTTCGAACTTGGGGAGCTGAAGGTCGAAGGCGCCGGCCCAAGTAAGGCGAGAGGCGAGACGCTCGTCAACGGTTTTGATTTGGGAGGGGAGGCGGTCTGAGGTGACGATAATTTGTTTATTTAATTGATAGAGATTATTAAAAATATTGAAAAATTCCTCTTGGGATTTTTCTTTATTCATAATGAATTGAAAATCGTCGATGATAAGGCAGTCTAAATCTTGAAATTTGCGGTTAAAATCTTTACCTTTACCTTTGCGGACGGCGTCGACGAAATCGGAAAAGAAATCAGAAATAGGAGTGTAGAGGATTTTGTAGTCAGGATTATGAGATAAGAGTGCGTTGCCGATAGCTTGGACGAGGTGGGTTTTGCCAAGGCCGGGACCACCATAAAGAAAGAAAGGGTTGTAACGATCACCAGGGGAATCAATAATGCTTTTAGCAGCGGCAACGGCGACGTCATTGTTACTACCAACGATGAAATTATCGATGGTGTATTTTTGGTTAAGTCCGTTGTGGTGAGGTTTTTCAACTTTACGAGGGGAGCGAGGAATGGATTTAAGACGGTCGCGGATATTAAGACCGTCGGCAATAACTTCACGAGAACGAATTTTGGTTTTGAGGGGAGTTTTAACTTCGAAACTAATATCTTCTACGGGAATTTGGTTGTTTTTAAGAGCGGTGGCGATAAGGTCATAGTAACGGTTACGGAGCTGTTTGACATAGAAAGTGTTTTTGACGCCGATTTTAATCTGGCCATCCTTAGTGGAAATAAGAGCAGTGTCTTGGAACCAAGTGGAAAAGTTGGCTGGGGACAATTGTTGCTCGATTTCAGCTAGTGCGTTTTGCCAAACGTCATACATTGTGGATGTGACCTCCTTACTGTGTACTTATTATAGCACGAAAATGAGAGTTTTCCACAAGTTTGCGAAAGAAAATTTTTGTGGTGTAATGTGGTGGGGCGAATACAGAGGCGAAATTTTCCACATTTTTAGATTAACCCCATAAAAAGATGTGGAAAACTTCTTGAAAAATGTGGAAAAATGCGGTATACTATAGAAAGAATTTGAAAATAATTAAAGTTTAAGGAATAATATATTATGCCAAAGCGAACATATCAGCCACATAAGCGGCAACGAAAGGCCGAGCATGGTTTTATGAAGAGAAATAGTAGTAAAAGTGGGCGAAAAGTATTAAAATTGCGAAGAATTAAAGGTAGAGCTAGATTAAGTGCTTAATAAAAAATATCGGTTTCATTCACGGGGGGGAGTGAAATATGTATATCAAAAAGGTAAGACGGTGCGAAAGCCGCGGATGTCGTTGGTTTTTTGTGAAAATACAAGAGGGTTTACGCGGATGACGGTGGTGGTATCAAAGAAAGTGGAAAAGACGGCGGTAGGGCGGAACCGGATACGACGACGAGTGTACGAGGCGCTGAGAAAAAATTTGGAGTATATACCAAAGAAGGTGGACTATATTTTTGTGGTATATAGTAAAGATATAATGACAATAAAATTTGCTGAGCTTGAAAAGCTACTGGGGGAATTAGTGGCTGAGAGTAAAGTGTGCTATAATAAGAAGAATGGATAAAAAGAAAATTAAGAGGTATATTTATTGGGGGCTCTTTATAATTTTCGTGATTGGTTCGGTTGTGACAGGTAGCCCGTTTAATTTTATAGATATGATTATTGTGCGACCAATCGTGAATGTTCTTTTTGTAATCTTTAATTTAGTACATGATTTTGGGTTGGCGATTATTATTCTGACGATACTAGTGAAACTGTTAATGTGGCCGATTATGAAAAAGCAGTTGAATCAATCTAAATTAATTCGAAAATTGCAACCAGAATTAACTCAGATTAAGAAAAATTGTAAAGGAAATAAGCAATTAGAATCTTTGCAGACAATGGATCTGTATAAACGATACAATGTGAAGCCATTTGCTTCGATATTGACTCTTTTAATACAGCTGCCGATTTTTATTGCGATTTTTTCAGCTATTAGGGTAGTAGCAACACCGATGCCGACGGATAATTTAATGAACCGAGCGTATGAAATTGTGGCGTATGAAGGATCGGAAATTAAGACTTTGGAAGAAAAACAAGAGGTTTATTTGGCGGATTTGATAAATAATGAGATTCCAGCGGAGGATAAAGCGGCTTATGATTTTCATCCGCAGCTGTTTGGGGTGATAAATTTGGATGTGAAAGCGAGTGATGTATTAATGGGGAATTTTTCGTGGAGTGCATTGTTTATATTGGTATGCACAATAGCGGCTTCGGTGATTCAGTATTGGGCTACTAAACAACAGATGCCATCGGGTAAGTCAGAAAAAAAGAAGAAATTCCGGGATTTGATTAAAGAGGCAAAGGAAGGGAAAGAAATTGACGAGAGCGAAGTAAGTACGATGGCGACCGGTTCAATGGCAGGAATGATGCCAATCATGATGTTTATTATTATGTTTAATTTGAATGGGGCGCTAGCGTTTTATTATTTTCTCAGTAATATTATTACGGTGACACAGCAGAGAATTGTGTTACGTAAAGTAGATGATGAAATTGATGAAACTACTGATAAGGCAGTATTGAAGGAACTCCGGGGGATTAAAGAAGCAGAAGTAATAAAAAACAAAAAAACAGGAACAAAAATTACTCGTATCTCTGCTCGGGATATTAAAAAGAAAAGGAGATAAATTATGAATAAAGATGAATCAATTAGGTTTGCCGCGAGATACTTAGAGGATCTTTTGAGTTTCTTTGGAATAAATGTGGCGGTAACTTCTACGATAGATGATGAAGTAATACAATTAGGTGTACCATCTACGTCGCTAAATTCTCTATTAATCGGGCGAAATGCGGATAATCTTAGAGCGTTGCAACATATAGTATCGATGGCGTTAGTATCTAAAGGTGGGGAAGTGACGCGAGTAAATGTGGATGTGGCGAATTATAAAAGGCAGCGAGCGGATAGGATTGCTTCGAAAGCGGAGGGGTGGATTGCGAAGGTGCGCAAAACGGGTGAGCCGATGACGGTGGACCTAAATGCGGCGGATAGGCGAGTGGTGCATAAGGTAGCACAGGATTATTCAGATATTGAGACGCACTCGGAGGGGGAGGGAAGAGAGCGGAGGCTGATAATTAGTAAAATTGTTTAAGGGTTTTTGACCTTTGATTTTTGGTGTTTGTCGGGTGATAGCCTGGCAAACACCTTAGTTTTGGTGTGGAAAAGTTGAGTGGATGTTTGGTGAAATGTTTGGTGGAATGTTAAATGGAATGTGCTTGCGTTTAAAATGGAAGTGGTTTATAATGGGTGTAGAGATGAGTGGAGGTTATACAAAACGCAAGTTGGTTGTTGAGTCGCAGGATGAAGTTTTTTATCCGGTGGTGACGTTTTTGCCTGCAAAAACTGAGGTGATTGATTTTGAAAAATTAGAAACGGTAGAATTAAAAGAAGAAGCGACAGCAAATGATGGAGCGGAATCGACCGTACTAATAGACGTGGTTGAGAAGATGAATAAATCGGAGAGAAAGCATAAATGGTATGGTTTGAAACGGTGGAAGTCGCGAGTGGGGACGGTAGTAGTGGCTCTAGTGGCGGTAGTTGCGATAGCTTTGGTGGGGATGAGATTGGCAGGATTTAGAACGTTTACAGTGATGTCAGGATCGATGGAACCAGAATATCCAGTGGGGGCAATGCTTTATGTGCAACCAGTGAATTATTATGACCTCAAAGTGGGTGATGTGATTTCTTATGTGGCGAGTGATGATAAGACGGTAGTGACGCATAGGATTGTAGATATTGAAGTAGATAAAAACGATGCGAGTGTGTGGCGTTTTAAGACGAAGGGCGACGCCAATACTGCGCCAGATGCAAATTTGGTGCATTACAAGAATGTGCTGGGCACACCAATGGTGACGATTCCGTTTATCGGTTATGTGGCGCATAATATCCAACAGCCACCTGGTATATATATCACACTGGTAGTGGGGACTCTCCTACTAGCGTGGACATTTTTGCCAGGTACTTTGGAAGAAAGGAGGAAAACTGCGAGAAAAAGTGTAGCATGAATGGAGTTATATTAAATTTAAAGGTAGAGAAAGGAGGTGAATGTATCACAAAGTTAGAATCACAGTGGTTTCGCTGGTGGTGATGGCGATTTGCGTGCTGAGTTCGGTTGGAACGTTGTCATATTTTACAGATACTGATGCGGCAACCAATGAATTTATGGTTGGTTATGCATCGACGGTACTAAAGATTTATGATGATGTGAGTGATGCTAGCAATAAGCATGAAATAGTTGCGAGTGACTATACGGCCGTAGATAATTATGTTTTGAAATATGCTTCGAGCATAACAGAAGAACAACTAGATAGTTTGCCATTCTATTTACAGGCGAGTAATGATGGCAACATCCCAGTTTATCAAAGATTCCGCGTGGTGATTCCAATTGCCTTGGCTAACGTAGTGTCGTTAGATCTACCGAATACATATAACGGCTGCAATGTGAAAACTGCAGAAAATAACACATGTAGTAATGATGATTACACTATTACTTATAATCCGTCGGTTAGCGTGGAAGATACGCCAACTTATGCGGAGTATTACATTGTAAGTAATGACAAGATAATAGTGAACGGTAAAACAAAGGAATGGCCGATTAACGGGATAAAGTTTGGTGCTGTTTCTGGTTTAGGTGAGCTACTTATGTGCGAAAATAATAGCAGTAACTGTGCGGTAGGGATTAAGGCTTATTCTGATGCAATTCAGACGGCTGGGTTCCAAACAGCGACAGCTGCATTTGCAGGCGTAGGGGAAACATATTAAATTAGTTTAATATTAATTAACAACAAAAGGAGTTATAAATGAAAATCAATAGAAAGACTGTTCTATCAACCGCAGCAGTGCTGGGCGTAGCAGCTCTTATCGCTGGTGGGACGATTGCGTACTTTACCGATCACGACAGTTTGACGAATGAGTTTACTGTTGGGAGCGTAGATATTGAGCTCGTCGAATCATATTTGCATAGGACTAATGCTGGTCAAGCAAATAATACTACTAGCGGACGTTTGAACTGGAGCACTGATATATATCCGCTTGAGGGAGTAGCTGGTACGGCAGCCGAGAATTATTCGGAAAATGAAGTGACAGACGATGTTGGTAATGTATGGGACAGAGCATATTACACTGATGCTCAAATTATTGCAAATAGTGATTATTGCGCTGATCATGATAATGATACCACTTATCTCTTTAGTGATGTATGTGCGGACGTTACAAACAAGGATGCCTATACAAACTATCGTGAAGCTAATAATGCTGAAAGTCTAGTTCCTAGCACGAGTATTAAGAAGATGCCATATGTGATTAATACGGGTGACAGTGATGCGTATGTCCGGGTACGGGTTTTGATTCCGAGTTTTATGGGGGTATTAGGAACAAATGGCAAATATAGCTTCCCAGTATTCTCGCCGATGTATACTGATTCTGCAAGAATACACGCTACTACTAATCCAGAAGGAGAATTCCCGAAGGAAGTGACGCGTGATGATGGTAAAAGTTATCTCCAATATACTTTTGTATATAACGATGCTTTGAAACCAGGCAAAATGACCTTCTGGAACGTTTGGGGTGATATTGGCATAAAGAGCCAAGCTACTTCAGAACAAATTCAAGCTCTGATTAATGCCGTGAATGACTTTGATGCTTCAAAAGATTTTGATGTAATTATTGAAGCTGACGCTATTCAGGCTACTGGCTTTAATGATGCTACTGCGGCATTTGAGGAGTACGACAAGACGACCCCAACAGCTGGTCAATGGACACCTAATACTGCCTACACGGAATAGTATAAGGGTAAAAATAGTGGGGTTGGCCATAATTGGCTGACCTCACTCGGGGGTCTTAAAGTTAAGGAAAGGAAAATAAGTAAATGACGAAGCGAGATTTGTTTGGGGTGGCTGGGGTGTTATCTTTGACAATGGCTGGAGCGTTTGTTTATTCTCCTGTCTTTGCGGAGGGGCCAGTGGATATTGACATCATAGAGATGGTAGATGATGGGATGGGGAATTATAAAGATTGGGAAGATATTACGGGTGCGATGCCGGGGGATGTTTATAGCACGATCCCGCGGGTTCAAAATAATGGCTCGGTGGCGGCACTAGTAAGGATGTGTTTGTCGGAATCGGGAATGGATGCAACAGGAAATGTAATTGAGCTGGATAATGGGACTTTTACGATTGACATTAACGATGCGTATTGGACGAGAGATACTGGTAGTGATAATGGTGGCTCGGTAAGCTCGCCGATTGACGTTTGCTATAAATATAATACAGAGCTGGCGGTAGGTGGTGTAACAGAACCACTATTTTATCAAGTTTCTTTGAGTAGTGAACTAGGAAACGAGCACAGTAATGCGACTTTTAGATTGCATCTTTATGCTGAGGGGACTAATGGGCTGCCGGATGATTCGGATGAGTCTGATGGGTCTGTAAGCCCAATAAATCCTGATACTGGCGTAGTGACAAATTCAGAGCCGTTGACCACGGCCGGCTATATTTCATTAAGCGTCGGCTTGGTTGTGTTACTTGGGATGATAGCGTTACTGCTTAGAAGATCAGTTAAGAAAAAATAGATTGATGGGTAGGGGGTTGTAATGATGTGATTTATGTGCTACACTTTTGCCGTGGGGTTGAACAGTTAACATTAATGGCTGTATGAAGAAAGGAGGTTTTATGGAGGTTGAAATTGAAGATATAAGAGTCACAATTAAACTGAAAATCTCTCCTATGAAGAGAGATTAACAAAACCATACTATTATTCTACCGCACACTAATCGAAATGTCAACCCCACAATTGTGGATATTTTTTATTCTGTGGTTTTGGCGGTAGTGCCGCCGAGGATGAGGACGAAGTCGTAATCGGTGGGGATGCCGGCGGGGAGTTCGTTGGCAGATTTGGCGGTGGTGTTATATTTTTCTTCAAAGAATTTTTGACTACCAGGTTTTTCAGTGGTGATGGCATAGAGGGTGTATTTGTCTGGATATTCGCCTTCTGGCGCATTGTCTGTATAAACAGCCGTGAATTCGTCGGTGATGAGGTTGGATTCTTCGGTGGAGGCGAGGTCAGGAGTGTCGGTGCCGTTTAAGATGAGGATGGTGGTGTCTTCGTAGATGCGAGGGTCATTAGAGAACATTTTGGCGATATAATTTTGGATATTAGTATAATAACCGGCACCGCCAATGGGAAGAACATAGGAAATGCCGTTGATTTCACCGGTAGTCATATAATTTTCGGGTTCGATGAGGGATACTTGGCGCATGGCGTTAAAGTCAAAATCGGAGGTGAGATGGGCGAGAGTTTTGAGTTCGTCGACAGAGAAGTTGGTGCGCAGATTATCGCCGAGAGTGTTGGCGAGACTCATAAGATCGGTGAGAGAAAGGGATTTTTCGAAAATTTTATCTTTGATACCGATGAGGATTTTTTGTTGAGAAGCACCACGGGAAAAATCGCCGCTAGTAGTACCGTGACGAGCGCGAGCAAGACCAAGGGCTTGATCGCCATTAATGGTATAGGGTGTATTAGCTTCGAATACGGCGTTAGTATAATAATAATCTTCGATATTTTCGTCTAGAGTGACAGTGATACCGCCTAGAGTATCGACGATAGAAATAAGCGATCCCCAGTTGAGATGAGCATAATATTGGAAATCTAAACCGAGAATATTGCCAACTTCGGTCATGAGAGCTTCGGCGCCGGATTGCTCGTTGTCGCCGTCCATATTGTTGCACCAATAAACTTCATTGATTTTGCCGGTAGCGGTACAAGAATTAGAGACTTTGAGGTCGCGAGGAAGAGAAAGCATGGCGAGATCGCCAGTTTCTTGGTTTAAGCTGATGACCATGATGGAATCGGTGAGTTGGGCGCCGTCGTGGACGGTGTCGCCTTCGGTGCCTTCCATGTCATAGCCGCTAGTGCCGAAAGCGAGAATGTTGGTACGACCGTTTGCATCAGTTTTTAAGGGTTCATAATGGTCGTCTTGGAAGATAAGATCAAAAACATTGCCTTGGCCGCCAGTAATCTTGGCGATAATATCATTACCCCAGATAATGAAAATGATGCCAGCGACAAGAAGAAGACTGAGGATAGCAATGATAATACCAGTAATGATTTTGCGTTTTTTGCTGGCGGGTTTTTTCTCTTTTTTCATTTTTTTACCTTTTATTATGGTAGGATCTTTAGCGGCTTTAAGTTCACCGCTTTGCTCGTCAAAATCAAAGGCTTGGACTGGTTTGAGAAAATCTGCGGTAGTGGTGAGAGGAACAGGGGTTTCGATCTTTGGATTAACTGACGTGACTTTAGGTGTTTTGGTGGTTTCGGTGGGTTTGGTAGTTTTAGTGGCTTTGATGGATTTAGTTTTAGTAGCTCTAGTAGTTTTGGTGGTTTTAACGGAAGATTTCTGAGTAGTGGATTTGGTGGTAGTTTTGGTAGTAGCTTTAGGGGTAGAACGTTTAGCGGGGGATTTGGTTTTAGCTTTGGTTGATTTGGTTGTAGAAGTAGTGGTCACTTTGGAGTGGCGGGGAGTTAAACCATCAATTGATTTGTTTGAGTCCATAAATATATTGTCCCTTATTATATATCTAGTGTTTTTTGGGTGTGTTATAATTATATCATAATGAGCGTGAAATTAACGAAAAAACAATTAGCAGTATTGGAATTTTTGGAGGATTTTACGGAAACACAGGGATATTCACCATCTTATCGGGAAATGATGACGGGGCTGGGGTTGTCTAGCGTGTCGGCAGTGGCGGAGCACGTGGATAATTTGGTAGAAAAAGGAGTGCTACGAAAGATACCTGGGGCGGCGAGGTCGTTAGAGATTTTGGATTATAAACATGAAGAGACAGTGGAACTGTTTAAGGCGCGAATGGCGACTTGTGACGAAGAAGAAAAGAAAGTGTTGCTTAGGGCGGCTGATATATTGGGGTTGGATTTGGGATAAGATTTTAGGGTTGATGCTGGATGGTTTTTGTGATTGCCTAAAAAACATAGATGGTTTGACGATTTGGGGGTTGGAATTTTGTGTGGTAATATAAAGATATGACTAAAAAGAAATGGTCAATTGTTTTTGGGGTAGTGTTTTTGATGTTTGTAATTGTACTAGTGGGGGTAGGTATAGGAATGAATTTGGAAGAGGGTAGTAAATATCCAGATAGAGGGTTGCCGGTGATAGAAATTAGCTTGAATGGGGTGAGTTTGGAGGAAATTGATGGGGGGAGTAAAGATATAAAATATGAGGGAAACAAGTTAAATATATATAATAATAGTGAAGTGATGCAATATGATGGAGTGGAAGTGAAGGGGAGGGGAAATGCGACGTGGACTTGGGATAAAAAACCGTATCAGATAAAGTTTACTGATAAGGTGGATTTATTGGGAATGGGCAAGAGCAGAAAATGGTATTTGATGGCAAATTATGGGGATGAGACGAATTTAAGAACTGCGATAGGCTTTACGCTAGAAAATATGCTAGATATGGAATATGCGATGGATGGAAGGTTTGTAGAGTTGTATGTGGATGAGGATTACCGAGGTTTATATTATTTGACACAAGCGGTGGAGGTAAGTAAAAATGGGGTGGATTTAAGGGATCCTAATGGAGTACTAGTGGAACTAGATAATATATATGGTGAATATGAAAAAAATTATAGAACTGGTGAAGGAGAAATTTTAACATTAAAAGATGCAGTGAATAGAGATAGTGAAGTGGGAATGATGGATTTTTTGAAAAGTTATAATGAATTGGAGCAAGTGGTGAAAGAAGGCGATTATAAACGCATGGAAGAGTTGATAGATGTAGAATCTTTTGCAAAATATTTTTTACTCAGTGAATTTACGGTGAACCCGGATGCGTATTGGACGAGTTTTTATATGTATAAAGATGGAGTTAATAATAAGATTCATGCGGGGCCGGGATGGGATTTTGATATGGCATTAGCGAATCGGAATTGGTGGTGTTGGTTGGGGGACAGATTATATTCGCCGACAGAGATGATGGTACGGAAGCTGGAATTGTCGTTGGACACATGGGTAGATATGGGAAATGATGAGGGGGAGTTTGTGCCAAACGATCTTTTGTCTAGGATAGTTTTTGATATGATGGATATGCCGGAATTTCAAGGTGAGGTGCGAAGAATTTTTCGGGATAGATTAGCGGGACGGGGGCGGGAACTTTTGATGAAAATAAAAAATGAGGCCATGATGATACATGAAGTTGCGTTGGTGGATAGTGAGAAGTGGGTGAGGGATAGAGATTTTACGACTGAGGTGGAAACACTGATAGAATGGGTGAAAGCGAGATATGAATATTTTGAGCAATTATATGGGGATAAAGATGGCGATAAGATAGAATTAATGCTATAATAGTGTTGGGTGAATATCTTATGAAGAGGATAAATAAAAATAAGTGGTTATGGTGGAGCGGGGGATTGGTTTTAATTTTGGTGATAGTAGCTGTGGTGGCGGGAGTGGTAATGGGGCAAAGTGGCCAAGATAGTGAGCGGAATGATGAGGATAATAAAAGTGAAGTGGAAAAGATAGAGCAAAAAGAAAAGGAAGGACAGAGTGAAAAAACGGAAAGCGAGAAGAAAGATGAGGAGGTGGCAAAGCAGCAACAGGTAACACAGTATGAAGGGGAAGACCCAAATGTTTTGGAAGAGTTAACTGGGACAGTGACTTATGCGGGTGTAAATAATGGAGTTTTGATGATAAGGGTAAGTGTTGACCAGTATGTGACGGCGGGAAATTGCGAGTTGACTTTGAGCCAGAATGGGAATATAATATTTAGTGATACAGCTGATGTAATTGGCGATGTATCGACGGCGACCTGTAGAGGGTTTGATGTGTCGGTAGGTGAGCTTGGGGGAGGAAAGATGGATATAACGATAAACCTGAATGCGGATGGTAAAAATGGTGTAATCCGCGGAGAGGCAAACATTTAATGAAAATGCGGAGAAGTAGACAAAATTGGTTTGTGATGCTGGGGGTGTTTATGATGGTGTTTGCGTTTACGTTTTTAGTACAAAGGTTTAATAGCAGCAATGAAGTGGATGCGGCAAATATGGGGGCGTTTGATCCGGGGTATATTATTTCGGATTATCAGATGGGAAATTATGGGTCAATGAATGAGGGGCAGATTCAGGCGTTTTTGAAATCTAAGGTGAATTGTAACGATACGGCAACTTGGCAGACGGGGAATAATGTGGGGTATTTGTCGGAATCGACACCGTATTCTTGGCATGTAGCGGGTGGGCATTATGTATGTATGGCGGATGAGAATTTTAACGGGGAAAGTGCGGCGCATATTATTTGGCAGGCGGCACAAGACTACCGGATAAACCCGCAAGTTTTGATTGTGCTTTTACAAAAAGAACAAGGGCTAGTGACGGATTCTTTCCCGAACAGTGTACAATATCGTTCGGCGATGGGATATGGATGTCCGGATACGGCGGCGTGTTCGTCTAAATATTATGGATTTCGGAATCAGGTGCGAAATGCGGCGGCGTTGTTTAGGGAAGTGCTGGATGGGGGATGGACGAATTATCCTTTGGGAAATAACTATGTAAGATATAATCCGAATGCGGCTTGTGGGGGATCTACGGTGAATATCCGATCTTTAGCAACTTCAGCGCTGTATCGATATACACCGTACCAGCCGAACGGGGCGGCACTTTCGTCTTCTTATGGTGGAGGTGATGGATGTTCGGCGTATGGGAATAGGAATTTTTATAGTTATTTTGAGGATTGGTTTGGGGGGATAACGAGGGACGATTGGCCGGATTTGTCTGTGGTGATGGCAAGTAATAGGGTAGAAAGCGTAGAGAGTGATTTGGATTTAGAATACCAAACACATATTCAGCATTACGGTTGGCTAGGGTGGGTTGATGGCGGGTCAATGGCAGGGACGGCTGGATTTTCGGCGAGAGTGGAGGCGTTGCAAATTAAATTAAAGAATGAAAATGGGATAGAGTATCGGGCACATGTACAAGGTGTTGGGTGGATGGATTATGTGAAGGATGGTGCAGTGAGTGGGACAGTGGGTCAGGGTTTGAGAGTAGAAGCAATACAGGTGCGATTAACTGGAGAAGTAGCGAAGAGATTCGATGTGTATTATCGGACACATGTACAAGGTGTTGGTTGGATGGATTGGGTAAAAAATGATGATGTTTCGGGCACTATAGGACAATCTAAACGAATAGAAGCAATACAGGTGCGATTAGTATTGAAAGATTTGGGGTTGGGGCCAAATTATTCTGTGCACACACAGACGTTTGGGTGGATGAATCAAGTGAAAAATGGTGAGATTGCTGGCACTATAAGACAATCTAAACGAATAGAAGCAATACGAATAGAATTGCCTGATGAGATTGATGGAGAAATAAGATATAGGGTTCATGTACAAGGTGTTGGTTGGATGGATTGGGTAAAAAATGGGGAAATGGCAGGTACTACTGGGCAATCTAAAAGAGTGGAAGCAATAGAAATTGAGTTGGTTGAAAAATAATAAAAAGATTCATTAGTACATTGGGATTAAAATGTGTCGTGTTATAATTTAAGTATGCGTAAATGTGATATTATTATACCGATATATAATGCATATGATTGTTTAGGTGAATGCATCGATAGTGTATTAAAATATACAGATTTTAACAAGGCGCACTTAGTCTTGATCGATGATAAAAGTCCTGACGATAGGGTTTTGCCGTTATTGAAAAAATATAAAGTAAAATATAAAAACAAAATTACCTTGCTGAACAATGAGGAAAATTTAGGATTTGTAGCTACAGTTAATAAAGGTATAAAACTTTCGAAAAATGATGTAGTTTTATTAAATTCTGATGCCGTGGTATCTAAAAATTGGCTTGAAAAAATGGTGATGTGTGGAGAGAAAGATAAAAATATTGCAACCGTTACGCCGCTTGCTAATAATGTAACGCCGGTTGGCTTGCCAGAGAGTTTTAGGAAGAGGGGTTTTCCGGAAAGTTATAATTTTGAAAGAATGGCAAATTTGGTGGAAAAATATTCAATGCACTTATACCCTGAGGTCCCATCAGCCCATGGTTTTTGTATGTATATAAAAAGAGAAGCCGTTAAGAAAGTTGGATATTTTGATGAAAAAACTTTTGGTAAGGGTTATGGTGAGGAAAACGATTTTTGTTTTAGATGTTTTGAATATGGTTATTATCATGTATTATGCGATGATACTTATGTGTTGCATAAGGGGTCGCAGTCTTTTTTGGATAAAAAGAAGTTTCACGATGACGAATTGAGACAAAAACATCCTTTTGTGAGAGCAAGAGTTGATGCCTGGTATCAAAAACAGGATTTGAAAAAGATAGTCGATAACGTAGTTTTAGCGGTTGGTGTAGAGGTAAATAGGGTAAATGTATTGATTGTGGCTTATGATGAAATTACTATGAAAACACAAAAAGTGATCGATGAATTAAGGGGAGAGTATAATTTTCATATTTTAGAGCAAAATGGTGGGTATTATACAGTACATTCATTTTTTAAAGACGTGGATTTAATGACTGCAATTTTTGAAAAGACAGTAGCGTTTTGGGGTGATGGGCGGAATTTTGGTGAATACAAGAGAATGTTTAATGAGGTAAAAAATACTTTTGGTATTTCAGTGGTGGATTTTTCTTGTTCAATTAATAAAGAATTATTATTAGATAAATGTAAGAGATGCGGGAAGAAAACGAGACTTGATTTTGAAAAGCTTCAAAGAAAAATGTTGGAATATGATTTTGTGATGAGTATATTGAAAGGGATTGAAATGAAAAAAGATGAGGATATAAAATTAGAACAGAGGTTGACTGAAGAGAGAAAAAAAGAACGGATAGAGCAACTGACTATATTACAGAGGATTTATTTGAAAATAAGATATATATTGATCGGTAGATGATGCATAAATGTTATTTTCGTTTAGTTAGCGCGGAGAGTTTTTGAAGTTTACGCATTACCTTGTAGCCTCGACTCTGAATGATTTGGTCCAAATCATAACGTAGCTTTGAGAGTTCTTGGTTTTGTTGGTTATATAATTTGATGAGCTCATTATGCTCTAAGTTGATTTGCTGTAGATCGTTGAAAAAGAGCCCTTCTTGTTCATCTTTAAGTTTAAGAAAATTGAGAATTTCTGGGTCAATATTGTTGATTTTTCTGTAATAATATAGATAGGGTTTTTGATCGTTGATGAGTGCGTATTTATCATGAGTGTGTCGTTCGCTGATTGGTGGAATTTTATGGTAGTTACCGTATTGATTTTTTAAGTCAAGGTCAAAAGAACTCGGTACCGGTATAGTGGTATTTTCGAATTGCATGATTATGGGTTTTTCCATGCCGGAAGTATTTTTAATAAAATTAAATCCAGTTGCGAATTCGGCGGCATATTTTGAGTTATTTAAATTATATTTATAGATTAATTTATCACGCCAGGTCTCAATTTCTTTTTTTGAAAGTTTAGAGATTGTGGGGTAACGATCAAAAATGAAGGATTTGATAAAGAATTGGTTTATTTCTTTGAGAAAGGCTTTACGATCAGATTTTTGATTTGGGACACCAATGATGGGAAAAATATCAATGAAAATACCGTAATGTTGATTTTGATTTGAAAATGTGCATTGAGCTTCTAAAAAAGTAGTATTGGTATTGTGCACCTTGCCGCCGAGGAGATGCAAGGGTGAAAACTTATAAGGCTGAGGAAGCTCTTTTTTACATACTTGGACAAATTTATTAAAATCATCAATTGGCATGCCTAAATCGATATCGTCATCCCATGGTATGAAACCTTGGTGGCGGACTGCGCCAAGAGCAGTACCACCTACTGCGTAAAAACGAATTTTATTTTTTTCGCAGATTTTTTTTATCACTGTATATATTTTGAGAAGTTCTTTTTGGGTTGAACTAAGCTTGTGGCGTGTAGAAGTCATTTGTTTTTGCCTAGACGTTTTTTAATTTCGGTAGTGGAAATATCTGGAGTACGACTGAGGTATTTAACTTTGCAAATATTTTTGAGGTACTCGAAACGATCGCTGCCGGCCCAATCACTACCCATAACCACAATGTCTGTATGATATTTTTTGACATCGTTTGCTTTTTGTTGCCAGGTCTCTTCTGGGAAAACTTGATCGACACAACGTAAGGCTTCTAGCATTTCTTTACGGAAATCATAACCATAGAAGGGGCGTTTGTTTTTTTCTTGAGCACAGAATTCGTCGGTAGAAAGACCAACATATAATCTATCACCAAGGGCTTTAGCGCGTTCTAGCAGACGGATGTGCCCATAATGTAGAATGTCGAAAGTGCCATAAGTAATAACTATTTTTGGCTTAGGGTTTTGTTTCATACTTTAATTATACTATAAATATTGAAATATCTGAAGGTCAATGTATACAGTTAATAGACTTTTTGAGGATTTTTTGATAGAATTAGTGAGATGGAGAGAGATTTTAAAACTCTACTGAGAAAAAGTGGAAAGACGTTGAGAGAAGACGGAATCGGGGTTTTTTTGGTGAAAGCCAAAAACTGGACGGTTTTTCGATTAAAACATCGGAAGCGAGAAGAGGTAATGAAGGATATCTTGTTTATTAATGGCTGTGGGTTATTGCATCCTGAAAGATATCGGGTAGACCATCAGATTGAACAACTAGAGGCGAATGGGTTGACGGTGGATAAGGTATATTATACGGAAGTTAATCCTAAAATAGTTAAGTTTTATAGAGGAATAGTGATTTTCCGTTGTCCAATAACTGAGTCGATTGATGAGTTAATTGGTAAGGCGAATTATTTCAATAAGAGAGTATTTTTTGATGTGGATGATTTAGTAATTGATACAAAGTATACTGATGATATTAAATATGTGCGAGAGATGGATGTTGATGAGCGCAAAACTTATGATGAGGGAGTGATAAAAATGGGGATAACAATGAAAAAATGCGATTATTTAATTACGACGACTAGGGCTTTAGCAAGAGAGCTGAAGAAATATGGAAAAGAGGTGTTTATAAATAGAAATACTGCTAGCGAAGAGATGGTAAAACTGTCATTGGAAGCTGTGCGTAAAAATAAAAGAGATATAGACGAGATCGTGATTGGATATCTGAGCGGGAGTATTACGCATAATCCGGATTTTGAGTTGGTTAAACCAGCTTTAATAAAAATTATGGATGAGTTTTCAAACGTAAAATTATGCGTTATGGGGCATCTTGATCTGCCCGAAGAATTGAAGAGATTTGAACATAGGATAATTCGAAAACCTTTTACGAATTGGAAAAAATTGCCAGAGGTGATTGCTTCATTAGATGTTAATTTGGCGCCGATTGAAAGGACAATCTTTAACGAAGCTAAGTCGGAAAATAAATGGATGGAGGCAGCATTGTGTAAGGTGGTTACTGTGGCTTCGGATTTTGGAGCGTTTAAAGAAGTGATTAAAGATGGTGTGGATGGTGTACTTTGTAAAACTGGCGAAGATTGGTATAAGGGAATAAAAGAAGTAATTTTAGATGAAAGTTTAAGGAAGAAGATGGCTGAGAACGCCTATAAGAAAGCAATGAAGGAATATATAACTACGTATTCTGGTTTGAATTTAACTAGATTTATTGAATCTAAATTGGCAAAAAATATTGCCTTTGTGTTGCCTTCAACAAATATTAGCGGCGGGGTAAATGTAGTGTTGAAGCATTGTGATATATTAAGACAAAATGGTTGGGATGTCATGATAATAAATATGGATGTAGAGGACGATAATTTAAAAAATGATGCTGGAGAAATAAATGTAGTAAGTGGTGTGAGGCATAATTTAATGGCAAGATTTGATAGAATGGTGGCAACTCTTTATACTACTTTAGCTTATGTAAAAACATATGCAGATGTGAAGAAGAAATTATATTTAGTACAAAATTTTGAGACTGACTTTGGGGATTATGGAAACGATGCAAAAAAAATAGCAAATGCAACCTATAATGCTTTTGATGATATTCATTATATTACAATTTCTGAATGGTGTAAAAATTGGCTAAAAAAAGATTATGATAAGAAAGCAAAATTTGCCCCAAATGGAATAGACTTAGATAAATTTGAGTGGCGAGATCGAAAGTTTGGTGATAAAATAAAAATTTTAGTTGAGGGGAACTCAGATGATTATTATAAAAATGTAGATGAAAGTTTTCGAATAGTAGATAAATTGGATAAGAGTAAATATGAAATTACCTATTTATCATATCAAGGAGAGCCAAAAAAATGGTATTATGTGGATAAATTTTATCATCGAGTGCCACATGATGAAGTGGGGAAAATATATGGGGGCTGTGATATCTTACTTAAAACAAGCATTTTGGAGAGTTTTTCGTATCCGCCATTAGAGATGATGGCAACGGGTGGGTATGTAGTGGCAGTACCGAATGAGGGAAACATGGAATATTTGAAGGATAGGAAAAACTGTTTGTTTTATGAGCAGGGGGACATTGAGCAGGCAGTGGAAAAAATAATGGAGTTAATAAAAAATGAAGAATTAAGAAAGAAGTTAACAGAGAACGCGAAGAAGACGGTGGGGGAAAGAGATTGGAGTAAGATTGAAAAAAAGGTGCTGGAGCTGTATAAATAGGAGTTGAGGTGTGAAAAAAGTATTATATATAGTGAAAGATAAAGAAAATGCACAGTTTCGTTACCGAGTAAAAAATGTAGCAGAAGTGGTGAGTGAAGATGGGCGATGGGATGTAGAATGGCATCTTGGATCAGAAATTAAAAAACTAAAACCTGAAAAATATAGTTTGGTGGTGATTTTGCGACAAACAGCCAAAGATAATGTAGCGCTTGATTTTATTCAAAAAGCTCAGGCAAGTGGAGTGAAAGTTTTGTTTGATTTGGACGATTTGATTTTTGATTACAAGGATTTGCTGTTATTGATGAAGTCGACAAATAGTAGAAATATATTTTATTGGGTGGGATATTTTTGGGGGATACGGCGGATTGCGAAAAAAGTGGATGGGTTTTTGTGTACTAATGAATTTTTGGGGGAAAAACTAAAGCAAAGTTTTAAGAAACCATATCGGGTGGTTCCGAATTCTTTGAACCGGAAACAATTAGAGATATCAGAGAAAATTATAACGAGGAAGAAAGGGGCAAAAAGAAAAGACTTTGTTGTTGGATATTTTAGTGGATCGCCGACGCACGTAAGGGATTTTCGGATGGTTGAACCGGAGCTGATAAAGTTTTTGAAAGCGTATGATAATGTGAGGCTTAGAGTGGTGGGGCATATGGAGTTTTCATCGGCAATGAGAAAATGGGTAGAGGCGGGGCGAGTGGAATTTTTGGAATTGGTGGATTATTTGAAGTTGCAGAGGTTGATGGCGGAAGTAGATGTGAATATTGCGCCGCTAGTGATCAATGATTTTACGAATTGTAAATCGGAACTGAAGTTTTTTGAAGCAGCGGTGGTGGAAACGACGACGATTGCGTCACCTACATACGCCTTTGAGAAAGCGATCACGGATGGTAAAAATGGTTTTTTGGCGCAGCCGGGTGAGTGGTACGATAAATTGGAATATTTGTACCAACATCCGGAGGAAAATCGGAAGATTGCGCTAGCGGCGAAAGAATACGCATTAAAGCATTATTATGGTACAGAGTTTTTGAAGGAAGTGGAGGCGGCTTATGACTACTTTGCCAAATAAAAAAGTGTCGGTGGTGGTGCCGAATTATAATTATGCGCGATATATTAAGCGAAGGCTAGAATCGGTAGTACGGCAGACGTACCCGATTTATGAGTTGATAGTGCTGGATGATGCGTCGTCGGATGAGAGCGTGAAACTGATTAGGCAAAAAATTGCGGAGGTGAAAAGACGATATCCGAAGTTAAGAGTGCGAATTGTAGAAAATGAGAAAAATTCGGGTAAGGCAATAGCAGCCTGGAAGAAGGGAATTGAACTGGCTAAGGGTGATTATGTATGGATAGCGGAGGCAGATGATTTGTGTTCGCGAGGGTTTTTGAAAGAAGCAATGAAGGGGTTTGAAGATCCTGAAGTAGTGCTGTCGTATACGGAATCGGCAATCATAAACGGGGTGGGGTTGATGATAGCACCAAACTTTCGGTGGTCGCGGGATAAGGAAAAAACTGGACATTATGCCCGAAACTATGTAAGAGATGGGCGTGAAGAAGTAGAGGAGATTATGGCGATTCGGTGTACAATTCCAAATGTATCGGCGGTGGTGTTGAAAAAAGATAAAAGGTATTTGAAATATTTGGATGAGAGTTTGAAATTTACGCAGGCGGGAGATTGGTATTTTTATGCGAAAGTATTAGAAAATGGAAAAATTGCATATAATCGTAAAGCGTTGAATAAATTTAGGATACACGGTGGGAGTGTGACGGCAGGAGCAAAAAATGTAAAGCGACATTTGCAAGAGATTGAAGAAATGCACGAGTATTTCAATAAAAACTATAAGTTGTCGAGCGTGGTGGAAGAACGGATGGAAGCTGAAATGGAACGCGTAAAAGAAAGATTGAAAAATAAATAGGCTGGCTAGTCGTTAACTTCGGTTAATTATGGTATAATTAAGTAAAGTAACAGGGAGTTGTGTATGAGAGGAATTATACTAGCTGGGGGATCGGGGACTAGGCTTTATCCGTTGACGTTGGGAACTTCTAAACAGATGTTACCAGTATACGATAAACCGATGATTTATTACCCTCTATCTACGTTGATGCAGGCTGGGATTCGAGATATTTTAATAATTTCAACGCCAGATGATTTGCCGAATTTCCAGAGGTTACTAGGTGACGGCAAGTCAATGGGGCTAGATCTGTATTATACAGTGCAGCCATCGCCAGATGGGTTGGCGCAGGCGTTTATACTGGGTGAAGAATTTATTGGTGAGAACGCTTGTGCAATGGTGTTGGGCGACAATATTTTTTATGGATCAGGGTTTGGGAATAAATTGAAAGATGCGGCAAAGAAAGCAGAGGAGGGTAGAGCAACGGTGTTTGGCTATCACGTGACGGACCCGGAAAGATTCGGAGTGGTGGAATTTGATAAAGACTGGCACGCGATTTCGATTGAAGAAAAACCAGAGAAACCAAAAAGTAATTACGCGGTAACGGGTCTATATTTCTATCCGGCGGGGGTGTCGGAAAAAGCAAAGCAGGTTAAGCCCTCGGCGCGGGGCGAGCTAGAAATTACAACGCTTAATGAAATGTATCTGAGAGAGGGGAATTTGGACGTACAGTTACTAGGTAGAGGCTCGGCGTGGCTGGATACGGGGACGATGGATTCACTAGCGGATGCATCAGATTTTGTGAGAGTAGTGCAAAAACGGCAAGGGATTCAAATTGCAGCGCTGGAAGAAGCAGCATATAAAAATGGCTGGATTACAAAGGAAGAGTTGCTGGTGTCGGCGAAGAAATATAAAAAGTCATCTTATGGGCAACATTTGTTTAAGGTGGCAGAAGGGAAAATGTGGGACTAATGGGAAAATTTAAATTTAGTAAGACTGCAATTCCAGACGTGTATGTGATAGAACCAACGGTGTTTGGTGATGAGCGGGGGTATTTTATGGAAACCTATAGTGAGGCGGATTTTAAGGAAGCAGGGCTTAATTATAAATTTGTACAAGACAATCAGTCGTCGTCGCGGCGGGGAGTTTTACGAGGACTACATTTTCAAAAAACGCATCCACAAGCGAAGTTGGTACGAGTGCTTTCTGGCGAGGTGTTTGATGTGGTGGTGGATCTAAGGGAAAATTCGACGACTTATGGCAAATGGGTAGGAGAGTTATTGTCGGCGGAGAATCATAAACAGTTGATGATTCCCCGAGGATTTGCGCATGGGTTTTTGGTAGTGAGTGAAACGGCGGAGTTTGCGTATAAATGTGACGAATTTTACCATCCGGAGGATGAGGGTGGAGTGATGTATGATTCGTGTGGAATTGAGTGGCCGGAGATTGAAGGGGAACTAGTGTTATCGGAAAAGGATTTGAAGCACCCGAAACTGGCGGAGTTAAAATTTAAATTTAAGGAGGTTTAATGGACGACAAAAAAACAATTATTGTAACTGGTGGAGCAGGGTTTATTGGTTCGAATTTTGTGTATTATATGCTGAAAAAATATCCGTTTTATCGAATAGTGTGCTTAGATGCCTTGACTTATGCGGGGAATTTGTCCACTTTAGAGCGAGCAATGGAAAATGAGAATTTTCGTTTTGTGAAGGCGGATATTCGGAACCGAGAGGCGGTAGATAAATTATTTACGGAAGAAGAACCGGATATAGTGGTGAACTTTGCGGCGGAGAGTCACGTAGATCGCTCAATTGAAAATCCGCAGATTTTCTTGGAAACTAATATTATGGGACCAGAAGTACTAATGGAAGCCTGTATGAAACACGGTGTAAAACGGTATCATCAAGTTTCGACAGATGAAGTGTATGGGGATTTGCCGCTGGATAGGCCGGATCTATTCTTTACGGAAAAAACAAATTTGCACGCGTCTTCGCCGTATTCAGCTTCGAAAGCTTCGGCGGATTTGCTTGTGATGGCGTATCATCGGACGTTTGGGTTGCCGGCAACGATTTCGCGGTGTTCAAATAATTATGGGCCGTATCATTTTCCAGAGAAACTGATTCCCTTGTGTATTATAAACGCATTAAACGACCGGAAGTTGCCGGTGTATGGGGATGGAAAAAATGTGCGAGATTGGCTGTATGTGGAGGACCATTGTAAGGCGATTGATATGATTATTCACGCTGATTGCGTGGGTGAGGTGTATAATGTGGGTGGACATAACGAAATGGCAAATATTGATATTGTGAAATTAATTTTGAAAGAGTTGGGTAAGCCAGAATCTTTGATTGAATTTGTAGAAGATAGAAAGGGGCACGACCGGCGGTATGCGATTGACCCGACAAAAATCCGAGAACAGTTGGGTTGGGAGCCAGAAACGAAGTTTGAAAATGGAATTGTGAAGACGATTAAATGGTATTTGGACCATAAAGATTGGTGGGAAGAGATAATTTCGGGGGATTATAAGAATTATTATGCGAAGATGTACGGGGGAAAATAAAATGAAAGTTTTAGTTACTGGAACGAGTGGGCAATTAGGTTATGATGTAATGAAAGAGTTGATCCGGCGGGGATATGAGGCGGTAGGGGCGGATCGGTCTGGTGGTGAGGGGGATTTTGAGCGAGTACAACTGGATATTACGGGTGCGGATAGGGTAATGGAGGTGGTGCGTGAGTTGAAACCGGAAGCGATAATTCATTGTGCGGCTTGGACTAATGTGGATGGGGCGGAAGACCCTGCTAATTTGGCGGCGGTGAGGGCAGTGAACGTGGAGGGGACGCGTAATTTAGCGTTGGCGGCTAAAGAGGTGGATGCGAAATTCGTGTATATTTCGACGGACTATGTGTTTGACGGCTCTGGTGAACGGCCGTGGCAGGCTGATGACAAAAATTATGCGCCGATAAATGTGTATGGACAATCCAAATTGGATGGGGAACTAGAAGTTTCTGGTATTTTGGACAAGTATTTTATTGTGCGGATTGCGTGGGTGTTTGGACGAAATGGAAAGAATTTTGTGAGGACGATGTTGAAGGTGGCAGAAGGGCGCGATACAGTTTCGGTTGTTGATGATCAAATTGGCACTCCAACTTATACTTTTGATTTGGCGCGACTTTTGGTGGATATGATTGAGAGCGATAAATATGGGTATTATCATGCGACGAATGAAGGCGGGTATATTTCGTGGGCGGATTTTACGAAAGAGATTTATAAGCAAGCAGGGATTAGTTGCAGGGTCGAGCCGGTGACGACGGCGGAATATGAAAAAATTGCGGGTAAGACGGTGGCGAAGCGGCCGTTTAATTCGCGGTTAGATAAGTCTAAATTGGTGGAGGCGGGTTTTGAGCCTTTGCCGGATTGGCGAGATGCGTTAAGGAGATACTTGGCGGAGATTAAGATTTAGACTTTTTATTTTGATCGTGTTTAAGAATAGAGAGCTCTTGGATGAGTTTAGTGATTTGGGACTGTTGTTTGCTAACCGAAATAGTTAAGAAGAAGCAGATGAGTATGAGTAGGGCGATGGTAATAAGAAAAATGAAATTAGACAAAGTCTCAAAGCCTAACCAATTGGCAAGGGCGGTTAATGGTTCTGGGAAAATGGCTACAACAATAAAGATGATAGGCAAAAAGAGCCAAGCTACAGAGTTTTTGATGGACATGGAATTGCGCCTAAGACACATAATAATAAAAACGAGTAAGACAAGGGCGGCAATTGTCATTTCGATTTGGAGATTAGTCATGTGATTTCCTCCTAAGACTTAAAATTAAGATCGATAAAATTACATTGATACCAGCATAAATAGTTTTTCGTGCGTTAATGCTCGATTTACCGGCAGCGCGTTTGTTCATAGTAACTGGGATTTCTTTGATTTTGAATTTATGAGAGCGTAAGAGCTCAAAATTGGATATTGGTTCGGGATATTCTTGGGGATAGTTGTTGGCAAAGAGTTGGATGATTTGACGATTGGCGGCGCGAAAGCCAGAGGTGGGGTCGTAAATGCGTTTGCCGGAAAAAAGTTTAATAAAATTAGAGAGGAAGCGAATACCAAAGCGACGGATTTTGGATGAACGCTGATTTTTGAGAGATTTGTCGATAAAACAGGACCCAATAACTAAATCGACTTGATTGTCTTGGATGGGCTTAATAAGTTTTTCGATATATTTGATGTCGTGTTGACCATCGGCATCGAATTGGATGGCGATATCATAATTGTTCTCGTAGGCGTATTTGTATCCGGTTTGGACGGCGCCGCCGATACCAAGGTTAGAAATAAGGCTGATATGGTTGTAGTGGTTTTTAGTTAGTATTTCTTCTGTGGAATCAGTGGAACCATCATTGATAATAACATAATCATAATTGAATTCAATAACCGTTTGGATGGTTTTTTGAATAGAAGCTTCCTCGTTATAGGCAGGGATAATAATGATGGTTTTTGGATTTTTCATTGGGTTAATTATACCATAGGTGGGAAGTTATTGTAAGATGTCAAGGTCTAGTGCCTTTTTGATGACGTCATCCATATCATAATATCTATATTCGGCTAGTCTACCGCCAAATATGACATTAGGCTCATTGGTAGATAGGTTGCGGTAGGCAGCAGCTAGTTGATCGTTGGCTTCATCGTTCACGGTATAATATTTTTCGGAGCCTTTTTTATAGGTGGCGGGATATTCATAAGTGATAACGGTTTGAGGTTGGTCGCTAAACTCAAAGTGTTTGTGTTCGATAACGCGAGTATATTTTACATCGAGACCGGGATAGTTAACAACGGCACAGCCTTGAAAATTGCTTTCATTGAGAGTTTGAGTATCAAATTTGAGCGAGCGCCACTCTAACTCGCCAAGCTTGTAATTAAAATATTCGTCGAGGGGCCCAGTATAAATAATTTTTTTGGCCATAGATTGGAATTTTTGTCTATTATTGAAAAAGTCGGTATTTAATTTAATTTCAACTCCGTTGAGCATATTTTTTACCATTTGAGTGTAGCCGCCAATAGGGATACCTTGGTGTTTATCATTAAAGTAGTTGTTGTCATAGATAAGCCGGACCGGTAAACGTTTGATGATGAAGGCGGGTAGTTCGGTACAAGGGCGGCCCCATTGTTTTTCTGTATAGCCTTTAACGAGTTTTTCATAAATAGTGCGACCGACGAGGCTGATAGCTTGCTCTTCAAGATTGGTGGGCTCGTGAGTGATTTCTTTGCGTTCAGATTCGATGTGTCGGATGGCATCTGCTGGAGTGATAACGTCATCCCAAATTTTGGTAAAAGTGTTCATATTGAAAGGCATATTGTAGATTTTACCGTCAGTCTTAGCAATAGGGGAATTAGTAAAGCGATTGAATTTAGCAAATTGGTTGACATATTCCCAGACGTCGTCATAATCGGTATGGAAAATATGGGCACCATATTTATGAACGTTAATGCCGGCTTGCATTTCAGTATAAATATTACCTGCTATGTGATTTCTTTTGTCTATAACTAAAACTGATTTACCAGCACGATGGGCGCGTTCGGCGATAGTGGCGCCAAATAACCCAGCTCCGACAATAAGGTAATCATATTTTTTTACCATTTAATATCTACTCCTAATTTGTTGATCATGGTTTTATAGACAGCAAGAAATGGTCTAAAAAGATGCAAATCATAAATTTTTTTGACTAGATAGAGTTTATTGTTTGAACCGTTGTTTTTTCTGGTGTATTTGAGGGAAATATACTGGTTATGACGCCAATTTGGAAAGTTTTGATTAAGAAATTTGGTGTTTTCTTTGAGGAGCTTAGAAAAATTAACATTTTTATTGGCGGACAATCGGTACATGAAGGAAATACCAAGATGGAGAAAAGCATTAGCGTCAACGTAATCTAGATAGTTTTGATTTTTTTTGGTGACATATAGATTGCGGATTTCTTTCATGGCGGCATAAGTTTGGGGAATTACTTCTGGCTCAATGGTGTTAATGATAGAATCTTTTCGGACCATATAGCGGTTAAGACTGTCGGGGATAAAAGTGATTTTATGTGCGTTGATGTAAATAAGTTGTAAGAACATCATATCGTCTAGAACGGGTGGGATGTTTTGAAGCTCGGCCATATTTTTAAGAAGTTCGGCTTTATAAATTTTGTTCCAGGGGGCACCATTAAGTTCAAGAAGGAGGCCTGGATTATCTTTGACGATGATGTTTTTATGTTTGGGTTTGCACATTTCACGAGAGTAGAGTTTGCCAGTTTCTAAATCGATGCGATCGAAACCGCAGACAGCAATGTCGGCTTTGTTTTTGATTGCGGCATTGTAGAGCTTTTCAGCGAAGTCAGGGGTGACGTAGTCGTCGCTATCAACGAAGCCGATGAATTCACCTCGTGCTTTTTTGATGCCATCTTTACGACCACGCCAGACACCTTCATTTTTCTTGTTGATAATGACGATTTTGTCACCATATTTTTTTTGATAATCTTTGAGAATTTTGAGGCAATTGTCTGGGGAGCCATCGTTAATACAAATGACTTCAATATCTTTTAGTGTTTGTGCCATTAAGGAATCAAGGCATTTGGGTAAATATTCTTCGACGTCATAGCAAGGAACAATGAAGCTGAGTTTGATTTTTTTGGAAGTTTTCATTAGAATAATTATAGCATAATTATCAGAAAATTAGAAGCTAGAGGTGGGTGCAAGCTAAAGCTATGATGGCATAGACTCCTTCAAAAATATAGAACCCATAGATGTAGTAGTTTTGATTGAGCATCGGTATGGTTTTGGCAATAGTGGTGTTTTTGTTAGAGAATTTTGGAAAAGAGAGTCTGTCGTGTTGTTGGTTTTTCATAAGAGCGAGTGGTATGAGGAGTAGCAATGGAATAAAATAACGGCCTTGTACTCCGTCGATAATGGTTTCGCCGGGTTTAGTCCACTGAGTGAACATGATGCTAAAGATGAGCGTAGAAATAATAATAAAGATACAAATAGCAAGGATTTTGATGGTTGGTGTGATAAGAATATGGTCTCGGGCTTTTTTGCATAGAAGAATGAAAATAATTAAGGAGGGAATAATGTAAAGCGGAGAGAGTACAACATTAAACCATTCAAGATAGCCACCTAGAGTACCGTTTAAATATAGGTAGAAGTTGGAAGAGACAGAACGAATAAGTATGGCGAGATATTTTAACGGGTTAGATAATAGAACTTCTCGATTAGTGGGGTCGACTGGAGCCTGAATTGAAGCAGAAATGAATAACCATACAAGAAGAGAAGCTGCACAGATGCCACCAATGATAAGGATGGTGATTGTTTTTTGTTTTTGACCATTAAAACGTTTTTTAGGGATAGCAAAAATTAACAAGCATAAAAATGCATAGACTATTTTGCTGAGAGACAAAACAAGACAAAGTGAAAATATGAGGAGATAATGTTTTTTAGCGAAATGATGTTGCATGGTATAAGTAGAGTAAAGTATAAAGCTGATAAAGGCAATGGCTATGGCTATTATAAAACCATCTGCAGATAATGATGACATACCTTGCATGGTGATAGGTAAGAATGCTATGAAGAATATGAATTCTTTTAGGAATGGAATATATTTAATACTAAAGTAAAGGATAAGAATGCAAATTATCAAATTAAACAGTTTGGCAATATAGGCTGAAACCAGGATAGGAAGATGCAAGAATTCGCCTAACCCCATGCCTAAGAGGTGGGGGAAATAGTCGATTGGGTGATAGCTGCTAGCAGAGGTTTTAATGAAAATTTGTTCACTGTTGTCTGGGTAGATTGAGAGATTATTTAGAATGTCGATATATTTTACATTGTCAGTGGCAAAATTGTTGACAAAATCGATATTAGAGGCTTGCGTGCTACCTCCATATTTACCATCTTCTGTAACATCGGAAGTAAAATGACCGGTGGTGATTTCATAAATGCGGAAAAAATGAGCTGCTTCGTCTGGGGCGCGACCTATAGGTATGGCGAAAACATAAAAAACGCCAATGATAAGACTTAAAATTAAGAATAGTTTTTCAATTTTCCATTTTTTTTTCTTGGCAATTAGAATAATTGCACAAAGGAGTATTTCCAATAAAATAGATCCAATAATTATGAAGATAAAAGTTTTACCAAAAGTGAGATTATTGGTTTGAAAATTTAGGCATAAGAAGAAAATATTTAAAAAAGTGAGAATGGTGAATAGGGTTAATAGTTTATGATTGTGTTGGAAGAATTTTTTGACTTTATTTATCCCAGAGGTTTTTGTATGCATTAGCTATCCTTTCTGGATTACCATCTAATTTAATTTTTCCATCTTCAATTAATATGGCACGAGTACAGTATTTGATGACATTATTCATATCATGAGTGACGAGGATGACGGTTTGTTGGCCTTTGATGGAAGTGAAATAATTGGCACATTTTTGCTGGAAAGCGGCGTCGCCGACGGCGAGGACTTCGTCGAGAAGGAGGATGTCGCCTTTGGCGCGGATAGCAATAGAAAAAGCTAAACGAACTTGCATACCGCTGGAGTAGTTTTTGAGTTTTTGGTCCATAAATTCGCGGAGTTCGGCGAAATCGACGATTTCGTCATACATGGCATCCATCTCTTTATTGGAAAAGCCAAGCAGAGCACCGTTCATGTAGACATTTTCGCGACCAGTAAGATCGGGATTAAAACCAACGCCGAGCTCAATAAAAGGAACTAGAGTACCGTTAATTTCTACGGAGCCTTTCTCGGGGAAATAAATTTTGGCGAGAGTTTTAAGAAGAGTGGATTTGCCGGAACCATTGCGGCCAACAATGCCAACGAACTCGTTTTTATAAATATCGAAGCTAATACCGTTCAAAACTTTTTGCTCTTTATAACCCTTGATGCCCTTGAGACGGTTAAAAATTGCTTGTTTAAGACCCCAAGCTTTTTCGGTGGGGAGCTTGAAACTTTTGTGAAGATTTTTAACTGAAACTGCAATGTCGCTACTCATTAGATTTCCTCCGCGAAACGTTTAGACTTTTTACGGAAATACCAGAAGCCCCATATAAGAAGTATGATGGTAATAATAATGGGGATGAATTTGAGGATGGGGGTGCCTTCGCCGACATAGCTCCAGGTGGTGATGGTTTCGGGAGTAATGACGAGGTAGCGGAAGTCTTGAATAACTTGAGCAATAGGGTTTAAGAGGATGACTTTAGCGGCGATTTCGCTGGTGGCGGTAATCATGGTGATAGGGTAAATAATAGGTACGGCATAGAAGAGGGCTTGAGTAAGGACATCCCAGATAGCGGTGATATCACGGTATTTGACGTTGATGGCGCCAAGTAGAAAAGAGATACCAAGAGTAAGACAGTAAAATTCAAAAAGTACGAGGGGGGCGAGGAGCCAAGTCCAACTAGGCTCGATACCATCGAGAAGAGCGAAAATGGTTACCACTACCATGTTGATGAGAAGGTTGATGACGGCGGTGAGAGTAGCGGAAACAACAACAATATATTTGGGGAAACAAACTTTGCGAATGAGGTCGCCGCGAGTGACAATGGCTTGGATGCCTTGATTGGTGCATTCGGTAAAAAAGGCCCAGAGAGTGGTACCGGCGAGAAGATAAACAGGAAAATGAGGAATATCACCGCCAAATCTCAAGAGTTTACCAAAGACAACGTAGAGAATAGCAAACATCATAAGGGGGCGAAGCAAGGCCCAGAGGTAACCGAGAACCGAACCTTGGTAGCGCAATTTAAAATCAGTCTTAGTGAGCTCTTTTAAGAGCACACGATTACCCTTGTAGATAAAATTGGGAATTGCCATACTACCTATTTTAACATATAATTGTGGTAAATAATAGAATATGATGGAGTTAAAATAAGATGAAGATTTTATTGACTGGTGGAACTGGGTATATTGGGTCGCACGCGGCAGTGAGGTTGATTGAGCTGGGGTATGAGGTGGAGATACTAGATAATTTAAACAATAGCAAGATTGAAGTACTAGACAAAATTGAGAAAATTACTGGCGTGAGGCCAACTTTCCACCAAGTTGATTTGATGGATTATAAAGCAACACAGAGAGTGTTTTCGGAGGGTGGATTTGATTTGGTGATTCATTTTGCGGGATTAAAAGCGGTAGGTGAATCGGTAGAAAAGCCACTTTTGTATTACGAAAATAATATTGGTGGGACGATTAACTTGCTGAAATGCATGCGAGAGTTTGGGGTAAAGAAGATAATCTTTTCGTCTTCGGCTACGGTGTATGGAGATACTGGAGAAACGGAGTTTACTGAAGAGATGCCGACGGGCGTGAAAATTGTGAATCCGTATGGGAAGACCAAGTTTATGATTGAGGAAATTTTGCGAGATGTGGCGACGGCGGATGGTGACTTAGAAGTGGTGATTTTGAGGTATTTTAACCCGATTGGGGCACATGAATCTGGTTTGTTGGGTGAGGACCCAAATGGGATACCGAATAATTTGATGCCGATTGTGATGAGAGTGTCTACGGGGGAGATTGAAGAGTTGAAGATCTATGGCAATGATTATGATACTGTGGATGGTACTGGCGTGCGGGATTATATCCATGTGATGGATTTGGTAGATGGGCATATTGCGGCAATTAAAAAGATGCAGCCTGGGGTGGCGATTTATAATCTGGGTACTGGTAGGGGAACTTCGGTGCTAGAAATGGTGGCGGCGTTTGAAAAAGTGAGCGGGCAAAAATTGCCATACAAAATCGTGGAAAGGCGAGAGGGAGATTTGGGCGAGGTGATTGCGAACCCGGATAAAGCCGAGAGAGAGCTGGATTGGGAAGCGAAGAGGACGGTGGAGGATGCGATGCGAGATGTGCTAGGTTATTTAAAAGGGAATTAGGATTTGGGGGATTTAGTGAACTTGGTGGGGTTGGTGGGCTGGTGATTTTTGGTGGGCTTGGATACGCCAAAGACGAGGCGGTCGTAGAAAAGATAGTTTAGAACCATAGAAACAATGGCGGTGAGAATAAAGACGCCAGTACTTTGGACGAAGTTGTAATCAAAGGGGAGATGGATGGTGGCGGTAATATTGTAGGTAAATTCGTAGAGAGGAGTGATGAGGGTGAATAGCCAGGTGAAGATAGGGCCGATAATAGTGGCAGCAACGATATTCCAGATGAAAAATTTGTAAATGCCGGATTTGCCAGGATTACGTTCTTTCCAGGTGATTTTGGAGTGGAGAATATAGGCAAGTATGGTGGTTATTAAAGTGGATATGAGTGTGGCTAGCCAAAGAAATTCGTTGTTGTTGATAATGCGAGCAATAATGGTGTAAAGTCCAAAGTTGAAGACAGTAAGGATAATGCCAACGATAGTGTATTTGCTGGCGCGGACAGTGGTGGATGGTGCGGAATTTGGATTGGTGGGATTTGATTTGGTAGATTTGGATTTTGAATCGGGATATTTGGAGGATGGTTTGTCGGTAGTTTTGGGGGATTTTGAAGCTTGAGGATTTTCCATAGTTACCATTATAGCATTATCTGGACAAAATTGATAAACTAGTGTATAATATATGGGTTTAGTAGTGAGGGCGAAAAAATGAGTGATAAGGTTGAAAAAGTAAAAAAGGTAGAAGATGTGGGGGAGGTTTTTGATACGGAAAATGTGATTCGGGTACGAGGGGCGCGGCAGAATAATTTGAAAGATATTAATGTAACGATCCCGCGGGATAAATTAGTAATTATTACGGGTTTGTCTGGAAGTGGGAAGTCGTCTTTAGCATTTGATACGATTTATGCGGAGGGGCAGAGGCGGTATGTAGAATCTTTGAGTTCTTATGCGCGGATGTTTCTTGGAGTGATGGATAAGCCGGATGTGGATTCGATTACGGGTTTATCTCCAGCGATTTCGATTGACCAGAAATCGACGTCGCGGAATCCGCGTTCAACGGTGGCAACGGTGACGGAAGTATATGATTATTTGCGTCTTTTATTTGCGCGGGTGGGAGTGCCACATTGTCCGATTTGCCATAAAGAAGTTTCAAGACGGAGTGTAGAAGATATCGTAAATGAGGTGATGAAATTACCGCTGGGGTCTAAACTAATGCTGCTAGCGCCGATAGTGTCGGATAAGAAGGGCGAGTTTTTGCATATATCGGAGCAATACACAGCAAAAGGATATTCGCGGGTAAGGGTGGATGGTATTATTTATGCACTGGACGAATTTCCGGAACTGAACAAAAATGAACGGCATAATATTGAAATTGTGGTGGATAGGTTTGTACTGTCTCCGGAGTTGCGTACTCGGATTGCCGGGTCAATTGAGCAGGCGCTAGAAATGGGGCAGGGAATTATTCAACTTTTGCGTGTGACGGACAATACGACGGCAGTGGGAGAATCGGGAATTGGCTCGGCAAATTCAGAAGTTTTGACTTATTCGCAGAGGTATGCGTGTCCGGATCACCCGGATGAGTTGATTCCGGAGCTAACTCCGAGGTTGTTTTCATTTAATGCTCCGGAGGGGGCTTGTCCGACTTGTACGGGACTGGGAATACGGATGGAAATAGACCCAGAGCTAGTGTTTAATAAAAATTTGACGATTGCAGAAGGGGGAATACGACCGTTTAATCGGATTGGGCAGGATTCTTGGTGGCTAAAGCGGTTGGTGGCGGTAGGGGCGAAACACGATTTTAATATTCATACACCGATTGGAGAATTGCCAGAGGAGGTGCGACATTTGATACTTTATGGGACGGGAGCGGAAAAATATGAGATGAGGATTTCGGGGTCGGGTAGGTTTGCAGAGGGGACGGTTTACGAAACGACTTATGAGGGAGTGATACCAATGTTGGAACGGCGGTATAATGATCCGAAAGTCTCAGAGTTTACAAAACATGATATTGAGCGGTTTATGCGGGTGAAGAAATGTCAAACTTGTAATGGGGCGCGACTGAAACCTGCGGTATTAGCAGTGACAGTGCATGATCTAAACATTGTAGATATATGTAATTTGGATGTGGATGCGACGCTGGAAGTTTTGACGCAGGATTTGGGTTTTAGCGAAGCGGAAAACGTGATTGCAAAGCCAATTTTGAAAGAAATTCGGGAACGGGTGAAATTTATGCAGGATGTGGGACTGGGATATTTGGAACTTGGGCGAGCTGCTAATACATTGTCGGGTGGGGAAGCGCAGAGAATTAGGCTCGCGACGCAGATTGGATCGGGGCTCACGGGAGTATTATATGTGTTAGATGAACCGTCGATCGGGTTGCATCAGCGAGACAATGATAAGTTGATTGCAACTTTAAAACATTTACGGGATTTGAAAAATACAGTGCTGGTAGTGGAACATGATGAGGATACTATGCTACAGTCGGATTATATTATAGATATTGGGCCGGGGGCGGGTGTAAATGGAGGGCGATTGGTGGCTTGTGGAACACCTGCTGAGGTGATGGCGAATCCGGATTCGATTACGGGAAGGTATTTGGCGGGAGAGATGACGATTCCGGTGCCGAAAAAGCGACGGAAAATTAAGTCTGGGCATGAGTTAGTGGTGGTAGGTGCGAGAGAAAATAATTTGAAAAATATTGACGTGAAATTTCCTTTGGGAGTAATGACGGTGGTTTCGGGGGTTTCTGGTTCTGGTAAGTCTACTTTAGTAAATTCGATTTTGGCCAATGAATTATTGGCGCGATTAAATCGGGCGCAGACTGTTTCAGGCACACATGAGCGGATAGATGGAATTGAAAAGTTGAATAAAATTATTGTGATTGATCAATCGCCGATTGGGCGGACGCCGAGATCAAATCCGGCGACGTATACGGGGGTATTTACGGCAATAAGAGAATTATTTGCTGCGCAGCCAGAGGCGGAAGTACGGGGGTATAAGGCGGGAAGATTTTCGTTTAATGTGAAGGGAGGGCGGTGTGAAAATTGCCAGGGGGATGGAGTAAATAAGATTGAAATGCATTTTTTGCCGGATGTATATGTAAAATGTCCAACTTGTCATGGTAAGCGATATAATCGGGAAGCACTGGAAATTAAATATAAGGGTAAAGATATTTCGGAAGTATTGGAAATGACGATAGATGAGGCGGTGGAATTTTTTGCAAACGTACCGTCGATTGTAGGGAAACTTAAGACAATTCAAGAAGTGGGACTAGGATATATTAAACTAGGGCAGCCGGCGACGACTTTTTCGGGTGGTGAGGCACAACGGATTAAGTTGGCGACGGAATTAGCGAAACGGTCTACGGGGAAGACTTTGTATATATTAGATGAACCGACGACGGGATTACATACGGATGATGTGAAAAGATTGCTTGAAATATTGAATAAATTGGTAGATGGGGGGAATTCAATGGTGATTATTGAGCACAATTTGCACGTGATTAAATCGGCTGACTGGGTGATAGATATGGGGCCAGAGGGGGGACTAAAAGGTGGCTTGGTGTGTGCCTGTGGGACGCCGGAGGAGTTGGCACGGAGGGGTGATACTCCGACTGGGGAATATTTGCGAAAAGTGTTGTGAGATTCTTGATTTTGGAGGTTTAATGGGGTATAATGTGGGCATGACAACGCAAGAGTTAACTATGATGATTAATCAGTTGACTAAAGCTGAACGAAAAAAACTTGGTGATTATGCTAGGGAGTTGATTGCTGTGCGCAAAGCTCCAAAAATGAAGGTTTATACAACAAAAGATTTTATTGAGTTTGCTAAAATTACAGACAAAGAGGTAGCTCAAGGGAAAACTATATCATCGGCAACAGTTCTCGCAGATTTGCGAGGCAAAAGGCGTGGCATATCGGCTTGAGTTTTCGTCTTTGGCTAGAAAAGCCGTAAATGATTTTTACGACTATTTATTGTATGAAGTGGGTGGTACGGGTAGCGTGCAGGCGGCGGACCATTTTTATGATGATTTTGAGGAGGCGTTGGATAGGTTGAGGTTGAATGCTGAAGGATATAGTTATTATGAGGATGAAAAGATGGCGGCTATTGGCTATAGGAAGATTCATTTTAAGAATTTGAATTATAAGATTTTTTATCGCGTGAAGGGGGATGTGGTGTATATTGATATGGTGTGTCATGACTTGCAAAATCATAGGAAAGCCTTGAGGAATTTGCGTAAAAATGGTTGAGGGGTTGGAATTTGGGGTTGAATTTGGTGAAAATGTGATATGATAGAAATATAGCAATTCACAGTCGTCTTAAAAAGACAGTACATTATTAAAAACTAGAATTGATGACGGTTGAAAAGGCATCGTGAAAGGCCTTAGTTGTCATCAAGCCTCTAGTAGTGCTGTCATGGCGGCTGTGGATTGCACCTATTCGCGGTGCCTTTTTAGCGGTACGGTTAGAGTAGTAATAAAATTTAACCCGGAGGTCTATATGTCTCTCATAAATAAACTCGCAAATAAGTATCTGAAAAATAATAAGCCTAGTGAAAGTGTCAGTAGGCAGCCCGGTCGGGATGTCAGAGACAGCATTCGGACTATGGAGGGCAGATGTATAACTTCTACTGGCACTTTCACTCGGCTTAATTATAGTAAGGCAATTGGAATACGATTTTTCTCGGGCCGGGGTTCCTCGCGCCTGTCTTCACGGGGCTCGGCCCCCTTATACCTCGGCAGCAGCCTCCGGACTCCCTCGAAAAATGTATTCCCAATTGCCCTTGTCCTATTATTAGCTATATCAGCACTAGTAGGCTCCGATACTTACGCTACTACTAGCTCCATTACAGTATCAATCAGTTCTGGAGGAGGTCAAGTAATTAATATCCCACCTACTAAAGAAGGTAAATTTGCTAGTAGTGGTTTTACTACTATTGGTGTTGCTACTAACCATGCTTCTGGCTATACATTAACGGCTAATTCTACTGCTCTAACATATAGCACAAATACGGTAGATACTTTACCAGCTAATACCGCCATCAATGCTACTACCTTTGCTGATACTACTACTAATACTTATAACAATAAGTGGGGTTATTTACCGAGTAAGTATTGCACTGGTAGTAGCATTAGTACTTGTGTAGATAATACTACCACTAATACTCAATATTATCTACCAGCACCACTTAATGGACAAACTCTAGATA